>CAMBCD010000022.1 GCA_945863085.1 Bordetella parapertussis | reverse complement strand
AGTGCTTGCGCGCGGGCAGTACGTTGAGCGGTATGCGCAGGTAGGCCACGCCATTGTCTTCCGCCGGCGGCAGTGCGCCGCCCCGGATATTCACCTGGATGGATGGCAGGATCAGCGTCGGCATTTCCAGCGTTGCGTCCCGTTTCATGCGCATGCTGACGAACTCGTCCTCGCTGATGCCATCGCGCACGTGGATGTTGTGCGCGCGCTGCCCGGCGACCGTGGTTTGCCATGCCGCGTCCCGCGATGCGGGCGGGTAGTCGTGACAGACGTAAATGACCGTTTCCGGCGGCAGGTCGAGCAGGCGCCTGATCGACCGGTAAAGCTGGTGCGCATCGCCGCCGGGGAAATCAGCGCGGGCGGTGCCCACATCCGGCATGAACAGCGTGTCACCCACAAATACCGAGCCATTGACCAGATAAGCCATGTCAGCCGGAGTGTGGCCAGGCACCAGCATCGCGGTGGCCTCGATTCCGCCGATCATGAAACGTTCACCGTCCTGGAACAAATGGTCGAACTGGCCGCCGTCGGGCAGGAAACTGCGATCAAGGTTGTAAATCTTCTTGAAGGTCGCCTGCACCACGCGGATGTTCTCGCCGATGGCGATGCGGCCGCCCGCGCGCTCCTTCAGGTAGTGCGCGGCGGAGAGGTGGTCGGCATGGGCGTGCGTTTCCAGTATCCAATCCACACCCAGACGATGTTCCTTGAGGTAAGCCAGTACCTGATCGGCCGTGGCTGTGCTGGTGCGCCCCGATTTGAACTCGTAGTCGAGCACCGGGTCGATCACTGCAGAGCGCCGGGTCGCGGGATCCCATATGACGTAGCTGACCGTCCCGGTCTTGGTATCGAAGAAGGCTTGGGTGTTTGCGCGCTGGTTCATCGGGTGCTCCAAGTTGTTACATTCAATATATTGACTTACATTATATATTATTATATATTAATGGCAAGTTAAACAAGCCAAAACATCGAGTGACCCATGCCATCTGCTGCTTTATCTAAGTCTTTCTCGATTAACCCCGCCGACCACGCCATCGACGTCGATGCCTTGCGTCACAGCGCAGACCAGGCCGTCGGTGCACTGCGGCTGCTCGCCAACAAAGATCGCCTGTTGCTGCTGTGCCAGCTCACGAAGGGCGAAATGTGCGTCAGCGATCTGGAGGCGCAACTCGACATCCGCCAGCCGACATTGTCGCAACAGCTGGGTGTGCTGCGCAGCGAGGGGGTCGTCAGTACCCGCCGCCAGGGCAAAAATATTTTTTATGGTGTTGCTGATCCGGCCCCGCTCGAAATCCTCACGCTGCTGCATCGTCTCTACTGCAAAAAGGATTCATGATGGTGATCGACTGGAACATGTTCACGCCATGGCCGGCGCTGGCCGGCGGGGCGCTGATCGGCATTGCGGCAGGGATGTTCGTGCTGCTTAACGGCCGTATTGCCGGCATCAGCGGCATCATCGGCGGATTGCTGAAACCGGCCCGGGGCGACGTGGCATGGCGCATGGCTTTTATCGGCGGTTTGATTGTTGCGCCGTTGGTGTATGCCTTGATGGCGGCATTGCCCGCGCCGCAGATTGATGCCGGCTATGGCGCACTCATTGCGGCCGGCCTGCTGGTCGGCGTCGGCACACGTTATGGTTCCGGCTGCACCAGCGGTCATGGCGTCTGCGGCTTGTCGCGGCTGTCGCCCCGTTCACTGGTGGCGACGGCGGTTTTCATGGCGGCGGGTTTTGTCACCGTGTTCGTGATTCGTCACCTGATCAACGCCTGAGAAAGCCGACCATGCATATTCTTGCCTCTTTACTTGCCGGCCTGGTTTTCGGGCTCGGCCTTATCGTGTCCGGCATGGCGAACCCGGCGAAGGTGCTGGGTTTCCTCGACCTTGCCGGCGCCTGGGATCCCTCACTCGGCCTGGTGATGGGCGGCACGATTGCGGTCGGCGTAGTCGCTTTTTTTGTGGCGCGCAAACGCGTGGTTTCGCTGCTGGGCTCCCCGATGCGTTTGCCGACATCGCGCGACATTGATCGCCGGCTGGTCGGCGGCAGTCTGCTGTTCGGCATCGGTTGGGGCATTGCCGGGTTCTGCCCGGGTCCCGGTCTGGTCGCGCTGGGCATGGGCGAAGTGAAGGCGCTGGTGTTTGTCGCGGCAATGCTGGCGGGCATGGCGATATGGGAATTGTTTGAAACCCGGGCGAGGACTTCAAAATGAGCAATCTGTTTGCATGGCTGGCCTTGTTGCTGACGGTCTCCGTGGTGCTGGCTTATGAAGTGATGCTGATGGTGATGCAGCGCCGCCATCCGGAACAGCTCGCGCGCAGCGCACACGCCAACCTGCGGCAGGAGTGGTTTACCTCGGTGTCGGCGCAAAATGGTTCTGAAATCCTCGCCGTACAGGCGCTGCGCAACTCGATGATGTCGGCAACGATGGTGGCATCGACGGCCGCACTCGGCCTGATCGGCACCGTAACCATGGCGGCGCCGTCGCTGCAGATTGATTTTGCCGGCGGCATGTTCCGCCACCTCAGTGTTCGTCTGGTGCTCGAACTGGTGTTGATGATTCTGCTGTTTGCGGCCCTGGTCTCCTCGACCATGGCGGTGCGTTTTTATAACCATGTCAGCTTCATCAGCGCGATGCCGGTGGGTTCCGAGGCGCGCCGTCGCTGGGCTCCTGTCGGAGTCGCCTATGTGCGCCGCGCCGGCATTTTGTACAGCTGGGCGCTGCGGCACCTGATCCTGGTGGCTCCGATTCTCGCGTCCATACTCCATCCATTTGCCGGGCCGCCGGCAGCCATTGCCATTGCCATCGTGCTCTACGGTTTTGACCGTGCCGACACGCCCGGGACGCCGGATAAAACAGTCGTGGTGTGACACATCTCCGGCGCAAGCTCAATTAGTGGAATGCGCAGCGCTGTGTCTGTGTTGCCGCATTGCGACGCCCTTGTGCATGCGCTAAAGTCCGGACGCCCTCCGCGGGTTATCGAAGACGGAGGCGCTTAAATCGTCTGCAGGAGTCAACATGAATCAAAAAGTCCGTCTGGTTGTTCCGGAAGCGCCGTCGCCGCAGACTGTTGCGGTCACCGAGACCCGCGCTGTCGCAAAGGGCGGCATCCGCCTCGGCGTGCTCGACAACAGCAAGGGCAATGCCGACCATCTGCTGCGTTTCATTGTCGATGGCGTCAAGGCCTTGCTGCCGGTGGCTTCGGTTGCGTTTTTGCGCAAGGACAGCGTCAGTCTGCCGGCGCCAGGTGCCATCCTTGACCAACTGGCTGCGGAATCGGATTACGTCATCACCGCAATGGCCGATTGAGGGTCGTGCACGTCGTGGAGTGTCCACGACATGGCGAACCTCAGGAAGCGCGGTCTGACGACCGCAGTGATCTGTTCGGGGCCCTTCATGAAGCTGGGCCAAGCCCAGGCACGCGTATTCGGTGTGCCGGATCTGCCTTTGCTGCTTATTCCGCATCCGCTGGGTGGCATCAGCATCGAACAGGTGCAGGCGCGTGCTGAACACGCGGTGCCGCAAATCGTGAAACTGTTCAAGGAGCAGGCGAAATGAGCAACCTGGCGCAGCTGCTGCAGGCGTCAGGCGCGAGCATTGATGCCGATGACGACTTTGATGCCATCAATGCGCTGATGCGGGAGAAGGGCTGGAGCGACGGTCTGCCGATCGTGCCGCCGACCGAAGCCCGTGTTGCGGCAATGCTGGAATATTGTGACCGGCCCTGGGATCAGCCGATCGCAAAAATTCCGCCGCGCTGGGGCGAGGCGACCCCCTTGCTGCTGGCCGCCAATGCGGTGATGGCGGGCTGCCAGCCGCGTTATTTCCCGCTCTACATGCTGGCGATCGAGGCGATGTGCGAGGAGCCGCTTAACCTCTACGGTGTGCAGGCAACGACGCACCTGTGCGCGCCGCTGGTCATCGTCAACGGCCCGGTTGCGAAAGAGCTGGATATCAACTCCGGGCACAACGCATTCGGGCCTGGACACCAGGCCAATGCCACCATCGGCCGCGCGATCCGGCTGGCGCTGGTCAACATTGGCGGCGCGATTCCGGCGCTGGGCGACATGTCGACTTTCGGTTCGCCGGCCAAGTACAGTTACCTGGTGGCCGAAAACGAGGCCGAAAGTCCCTGGGAGCCCTTGCATGTCGAACGCGGCCTGCCGATTGATGCGAGCGCGGTGACAGTGATCGGCGCCGAGTGTCCGCACAACGTTAACGACCATGAAAGCCTGACGGCCGAGGGTGTGCTGACGACGATCGCCGGCACCATGGGCATTGCCGGCGTCAACGACATTTATTATCAGTCACAGCCGCTGGTGATCATGGGCCCCGAGCATGCGAAGATGGCGGCAGCGGGATTCAGCAAAAGCGAAGCCAAACGCTTCATCCAGCAGCGCGCCCACATCGCAGTCGGCAAGCTCTCGCAGGAAAACATCGACCGCCGCGTCAAGATCACCTTCAAGGACCGGCTGGCCAATCCCAGGCCGGATGATGTGGTCTACGCGGTGCGGCGCCCCGAGGATCTGCTGATTGCGGTGATCGGCGGAGCAGGCAAACATTCCGCCTATGTGCCGACGTTTGGTGCGACCCTGCCGGTGACCCGCGCGCTGAAAACGGCGGACGGCAAGCTGGCAAAATCGGTGGAGGATTTCCGGCGGCGGTGACCGGTCGCAGCTGACCGCTCCGCTGACACGGCGGTGTTCATGGCGACTCCCGCGCAAGGCATTGCCCGGCTGGGATTCCGCATCTGGTACGAACGCCAGCTGATCGAAGGCCATGTCTGGTTTGTCACCGGTTTTCTCTGCGCGGTGCTGATCATGGCCCTGATGGAAGAGTTGAACCTGCGTGGACCGGGACCGCTGTCATTGTCCTCACTGGTGATGATCGTCGCGGCAACCCTGCTTGGCATCGTCGCGATCCGCCGCTACATACGCATGCTGGGCCGTGCCGAGTCGCTGGCGGAACAATGCGTGTGTCCCGGTTGCGGCAGTTACGGCGTGATCCGCGTGCTTGATGCAGGGGGTGTTGAGTCAGGGGACCTTGAGTCAGGGGGCGTCGAAGCCGACGAGCAGCCGCAGTGGATACAGGTGTCGTGCAAAAAGTGCGACCGGCAGTGGCGCCTTGAATCCATATAAATATGTTTAAAAACAATAAGTTATAGATTTCCGGTGGCGCTGCACTCACGGGGCGTCTTGACACTGCGCGCCGTACGGCGGTTTCATGGAGACCTTCCCGGTAATTTCCCGTCCCCGGCGGACACCATTCCATGTTCAATCTGCAGCGCGTCAGGCGAGGTGTCTTCATCACTCTGCTGCTGGCAACAGCGGCGGTGCCGGCGCATGCTGCCGATCCCTTGACGCTGTTCCTGCTGAAAATGCTGCGCGACCAGATGGCGACCTCGGTGCTGGAGTCGACGTACAACAGCATGCCGCCGGCGGCGGTCAAGCAGGCTGTGCCTTCGGCGCTGGCGGGGATTCATGGCGTCAGCGAAGAACAGTTGCGCATGCTGGTCGATGCCGGCTTTGTGCATTTGACCGCGACGCAACGTGATGAAGTGTATGCCAGCCTGATACGCATGATGGCCGATCCGAAAAACGCGCTGGCGCGGCCCTTGATCATCGAGGAACTGGCGATCAAGGCTTCCGTGGTGCGCGGCGCGCATGAGCGCCTTGCGAATCTCACGGAGGCGCAAAAACGCCTGATTGCTTCTGATGCGCGGAGCGAGTACGAACGCCTGCCGGCGCAGGAGCGCGAGCAGATGCTGCAACTGCTGCAGGCGCGGGTGGCGCCGATCCCGCGCGACCTGAACGATCTGATACTCGCGGAATTCAGCGCTGTGCAACGGGTTGCCGGGACAACGATTGCCCCGGCGCCGCAATAGCCGCACTTACGCCCGCTTTTCCCGTCAGTCGTTTGCGCCGGCGGATTTCAGAACCGGCGGCGTGGCGCGCAGGGGACGTGCTTCGCTGCGGTCAATCCGTGCGACATCACCGTAAATTTCCGCGCCTTCCTCAATCTTGATCTTGCCGTAGCGGATCTTGCCGGACACGCGCCCGGTGGCATGGATGATCAATTGCTCGCGTGCCGTCAGTTCGCCGTCGAAGCGACCGTGGATTTCGGCGATATCGATGCTGACGGTGCCGTTGAATACGCCGTGCTCGGCGATCTGCACGACACGGCTGTCCATCGATGCTTCGACGGTGCCTTCCACCACCAGTGTGTCGCAGTCGGTGATCTCGGCGCCTTTCAGCTTGATGTCCGGACCGACGATCAACTTGCTGCCGGTACCGCCTTCGGTTTTGGCGCGTTCCTGCGTCACGGGCGTATCACTGCGTGCCGGCGTCAGCAGGGGACTCCCCGGGCGGGCAGCGGTTTCAGCGGGATGGCCGAGTGCGCCCAGGGCCGGGGTGACATTGACGTTGCGGGGGGCGG
Source organism: Bordetella parapertussis (assembly GCA_945863085.1). The sequence continues at coordinate 9,759 of CAMBCD010000022.1, read as the reverse complement.
GAGTATCTTCGCGTTTTTTGAAAAATGAATCTCGGTTCATCATGGGGCCTCCTGAAGTGTGGCGCGTCCGCTGCGGGACACATGGAAAATCAACGGTTTGCAACGCATATTAACTAAGCAACATCAGGGCCAGAAAAAAATATCAATAAAAACAAATGGTTATATATTTTTTTCGAGCGCTGGCCAGGATTCAGGCCGAAATGCGTCGTTACCCGGAGACGGGGATTACGGACCATCCCTTAACGCATTGTTTTTAAGGCGTGTTTAGGGTCGTTGTCGAACGACGCGCCGGAGCCGGCGCATGGCTTTAAAAGGTAAAAAACGGGCAAAAAAACGCGGCGGGCGGGTTTAAGAGACCCGCCGCCGCGTTTACTCAGCAGTACCGGTGAGGTACCGCATTGGCCAGAGGGGAGGAGGACCTCCGGCCGGAGATGCGGGATACGCGAAACCTGCGTATCAGTGTTTGAGGCTCGGGCTGGGCTTCACGAACAGGAGGGCGCCCAGTTGTTCGACCTTGTTCATGATCCACAGAATGGCGTCGACGATCGCATCGGCGTCGCGCATCGCGTTAATGGCGGCCTGGCGCTCGGTAGCGCTCATGTGCACGGAATTGAGCTTGTCATAAATGACTGAGCCAAATTTGCTATCGAAATTGCTGTTCATGGTGTTTTCCTTTACTTATACAGGGTTTCGCCGTCCCGGCGTTGAGGCCTCACTGCTATATAACTCAATGAGTTCGGACTGAAGTATAGACCCGGGGAGCCCTCATTTGTTGCGTCGCACCACCTGATAGTTTGTCAGTGGTCGAGTAAGTTATGCTAAGCTGAACCCCATTATGACCCAGCGCCTGCCCCCCCTGAACGCCTTAAAGGCTTTTGAAGCCGCGGCCCGCCATTTGAGCGTCAAAAAGGCCGCCGTCGAACTCAATGTGACCCCGGCCGCGGTCAGCCACCAGATCCGCACGCTGGAGGAATACCTGAACGTCCAACTGTTCCACCGCTATAACCGTGCGCTGGAACTGACGGATGCCGCCCGGGCCTGCCTGCCCAAGCTGCGGGAAGGTTTTGATTGCCTGGCACAGGCCGTGGACCGCCTGCGCACGCATACCAGCGGCGGCATGCTGACCGTCAGCGCGGCGCCGTCGTTCGCGGCGCGCTGGCTGATGCCGCGGCTGCACCGCTTCATCGCCGCGCACCAGGAAATCGACGTGCGCATTTCAGCGCGCATGCGCCGTGCCAGTGTTGACGGCAAGGCTGACGTCGCGGAGCGCGCCACCATCGAGAACTGGCTGGATGATTCGGACGTCGCAATTATCTACGGGCATGGTCATTACCCCGATCTCGATGTGTACAAACTCCTGCCGCTGACCATCACGCCGATCTGCAGTCCGCAGGCGCTGACCGGTGAACATCCGCTGCGCACGCCCGAAGACCTGAAGCACCACATGCTGCTGCATGACGACACCGGCGAGATGTACGACGGTGAATCATTCTGGGACGTCTGGCTGAAGGCCGCCGGGGTCAAGAGCATCGATGCCAAACGCGGTGCGCGTTTCAGCCACGCCGTGCTGGCATTCGAGGCGGCCATGGATGCGGTCGGGGTGGTGGCGTCGATGCCGGCGCTGGCGGCCGAGGATCTCGCTGCCGGACGGCTGGTGATGCCGTTTGCCCTCAGGGTGCCGCTGCAGTCGGCGTATTACCTGGTGTGCGAACCGCACGCAAAAACGCGGCCTGCAGTCGCTGCGTTCCGCGACTGGCTGATTGCCGAGGCGGTGAAGGACGCGGCGATCGTTGCTCCGCCAGCCTGATCAGGCGGGTTTGGCTACCACCGTCCGGTCAATCTGGCGGTCATCGACCGGCAGGTTGAGCAGGGCGGCAACGATGCCCATGCCGATGGTCAGCAGCCACATCACCATGTAAGAACCGGTGGCATCGAATACATAACCGCCGATCCACACGCCGGCAAAACTGCCGATCTGGTGAAACAGGAAGGCGATGCCGGTCAGCGTCGACAGGTATTTCACGCCGAACACATGCGCGATCAGGCCGCCGGTCAGCGGTACCGTGCCCAGCCACAGGAAGCCGATGGCGGACGAAAAGAGGTACACCGTCAGCGGCGTCACCGGCAGCATGATGAATACCGCGATCACCACCGAGCGTGTGAAATAGAGCAGCGACAGCAGGTATTTCTTGGTGTGTCGCCCGCCCAGCCAGCCCCACATGTAACTGCCGATCATGTTGAAAAAGCCGATCAGCGCGAGCCCGATCATGCCGGTTTCGGGTGTCATTTTCTGGTCGACCAGGTAAGCCGGAAAATGTACCGCGATGAACAGCAGCTGGAAACCGCAAACCGTGTAAGCGGTGCATAACAGCAGGAAGCCGCGATGGGCAAAGGCCTCGCGCAGGGCTTCACCGGCGGATTGCTTGAACAGCGTGGCGGCCTGCGCGCTCTTGTCCTCGACCAGCGCGCTGGACAGGGGAATGATCAGCAGCACGGTGACGGCGAGGATCACCAGCGCCTGCATCCAGCCGACCTGGTTGATCAGCCACTGGCCGTAGGGGAGCATCGCAAACTGGCCGAACGAACCGGCGGCCCCGGCGATGCCCAGTGCGACGCTGCGTTTTTCCGGGGGAAAGGCGCGGCCGATGACACCGAACACGATGGAAAAGCCGCTGCAGCCGAGTGATGCGCCGATCAGCAGGCCGGCGCTCAGCGTCAGTTCCAGCCCGGTACTCGACACCGACATCAGATACAGGCCCAGCGCGTAACACAGCGCGCCGCCTATCAGCACGCGCGCGGTACCGAACTTGTCGGCGATCAGGCCGGTGATCGGCTGCGAAATGCCGTAGAGCAGGTTCTGGATGGCAATGGCAAAGGCGAAGGTTTCGCGGCCGATGCCGAGATCGGCGGTCATCGGCTGCAGGTAGAGGCCGAAATTGTGGCGCACGCCCAGCGCGACAGTCAGGATCATGCCGCCGCAGAACAGCACCATTGCGGGAGTGCGCCAGTTGGAAGTGTTCATCAGGGCTCGGCCGGCAAAGGGCGGATTCTAGCCGGAAAGCCGGGAGGTTATCGGTTGAGAGGGCTTATTGAGCCGGGCTGCATCATCTTTTGAGACGGACTGCGCCGCCTTTCCGGTAAAATGCGCGACTTGCGGATCTGGGTTGCGGATTTAACTGCTTCCAGTTGGATCAACGCGGGGTGTGGCGCAGTCCGGTAGCGCAGGGCGTTTGGGACGCCAAGGTCGCAGGTTCGAATCCTGCCACCCCGACCAGCAAACAAGTCAATCCATTAAGACCAGTTTATCGTTTTATTGATACGGACGGCCGATTTAACCATGCTGTTTGCTTTGTTACTGGGCGCCATACTCGGCTTCGTGCCGCTGTCCATCCCGGCCGCTTTCGCGGTGTTGGCTGGCGCGCTGATATTGAAAGCATTTGTTGATGTGCGCTTTGAAAAAATGCCCCTGTTCAATTCGCCATCACCGTACCTGCTGTATTGCCACAACCTGGCCGAACGCGGCGAGCAGACCGCTTTTGCGTGGATCAGCTATGCGTTGCAACTGATCGCCTTCGGGCTGATTTTTGGCGGCAGCCTGCTGGCGTTCGGGCGATATCTGCGTGCCTGAGGCAGTGAAGCGTCAGGGCTTCAGGGCAAACGGGCTGAAATTGGTGTCGCGGTCGTAATAATCCTCGTTCTCCGCGCGTTTCAGGAAATTCACGATTTTGTAAGTCACCGGCGTGAATATGATTTCAACGCCGACCTTGGTCACGAACTGCGCGACCATCACCAGCGGCAGCTTGTCGTCGGGAATGATGCCGGCGCCGTAAAATGCCAGCGGATAAAACAGCGCCGAGTCCACTGCCTCGCCGGCGATGGTCGAGCCGATGGTGCGGCTCCACAACCAGCGTCCCCGGGTCGCCACTTTCATCCGGGCGAGCACATAGGAATTGACGAATTCTCCGCAGAAATACGCCAGCATCGAGGCGGCGACGATCCGCGGCGTGTTGCCGAAGGCGATTTCGTAGGCGCCCTGGTGCGACCAGAACGGGGCGGGCGGGAGTGCCACGACAATGGTGGTCATCAGCGATGCAAAACCCAGGCCGGCAAATCCGGCCCAGATCACCCGCCGCGCGCGGGCATAACCGTAGACTTCGGTGAGGATGTCACCGAAAACGTACGAGATCGGAAAAAACAGCACACCGGCGCCAAAGGTGACCACGCCCAGCAGCGGCAGGTCGAGTTGGGCGATTTTCGCCGGGCCGATCAGGTTGGAGCAGATCAGTATCGTGACGAAGGCTGCCATCACGAATTCGTAGTAGCGGTAATTGCGCCGGGGTGTAGTCATGGCCAAAAGCGAAAAGCGTTAGCCACAGAGGACACAGAGTTCACAGAGGAAAACAGATCCGCCCTTGATTCTCTCTGTGTGCTCTGTGCACCCCTCAAGGGGGTATCGAGAACCTCTGTGGCCATGATTTTGATCTTAAGTTCTTTACGTCAACGGTGCCGCACAATGTAGCTGGAAGCCGGGGCGTTTTGCCACGGTCTTGAACCAGCGTTCGAAGTGCGGCAGCGCGGGGCGTTCGATCGGAACGTTGAGCCAGCGATGCGCCAGTACCGCGAGCGGGATGTCAGCCATCGTGAACTGCGCGCCGGTCAGGTACTCATTTTTGGCGAGATGGCTGTCGGCCATGGCCAGATAGCCGGCGAGTTTCTGCCGGTTGTCTTCGACTTCCGCCATGTTGCGCTTTTCGGGCGGTGTTCTGATCAGGATCCAGAACACCGGTTTCATGTGGTTCCACAGTGTTGTGCTGTACCACTCCATCCAGCGATCAGCATCAGCAGCTACGCGCGGATCGGTCGGGCAAAGGGTGCCCATGCCGTGTTTTCGCGCGAGGTAACGCACGATGGCATGGGACTCCCACAGCACAAAACCGTCATCGTTCATCAGCGGCACCAGGCCGTTGGGATTCATCGCCTTGTATTCAGGCGTGTTGTTGACGCCGAACTGCATGCCTGCATCGATGCGTTCGTACGGGGTGCCGGTTTCGGCGCAGCACCACAGCACTTTCTGCACGTTGATCGAGTTGCTGCGTCCCCAGATTTTCAGCACGGTATCTTCTCCTAGCATGCCGGATCGGCGTGCCCTTAGTCTAGCAGGCCGCCTGCCGCGCATCAGCTACAGGCTATAATTTCCCCGACTCGTTTCCCCAACCCATTTTCATATTTACCGATGACATCAACGGAGGAGCATATGGGCAGCATGATTGAACTGACGGCGGCCGACGGCCACAAATTTTCGGCATACAAGGCCGAACCGGCGGGCAAGCCGCGCGGCGCAGTGGTGGTGGTGATGGAGATTTTCGGCGTCAACAGCCATATCCGCGCGGTGGCCGATGGTTACGCCGCCGACGGTTATCTGGCGATTGCGCCGGCAATGTTTGACCGTGTGCAGCGCAACTACGAGTGCGGGTATACCCCGCCCGAGATCGAGGTCAGCCGCGGCCTGATGCAGAAAGCCAGTCTGGACGATGCGATCAAGGACGTGACGGTCGCGGTCAAGGCGGCGCAGGGGGCGGGCAAGGTCGGCATCGTCGGTTATTGCTGGGGCGGCACGGTGGCCTGGAAGGCGGCGGCGGAAGTCGCAGGGCTCGCCTGTTCGGCGCCGCATTACGGCGGCGGCATCCCCAACCACGCGACGCTGAAACCGAAATGTCCGGTGATGTTCCATTGGGGTGAAACCGACCAGTCGATCCCGATGGAGGCTGCGAAAAAAGTGCAGGCGGAGCAACCGCAGGCCGAACATCATTTTTACCCGGCGGGCCACGGTTTTAATTGTGACCAGCGCGGATCGTTTGATGCCGCCAGTGCCAAACTGGCGCGTGAACGCACACTGGCGTTTTTGCGCAAACACGTGGGGTGATACCAAGGGTAATACTGTATATCCCGTAAATACCCCTTAAAAAAGCCGGCCTTTGCGCCGGCTTTTCCGTGTCTTTTACCGGTCAGGCACTGCCGCTGGCGCGTTTGTTGAACGCGGTGAAAAACTGTTCCGCCATTTTTTTTGCGACGCCGTCGATCAACCTTGCGCCGACCTGGGCGAGTTTGCCGCCGATGCTGGCTTTGACGATGTAACTCAGCCGGGTGCCGTCGCCTTCCGGCGCGAGACTGACGCGGGCCTCGCCCTTGGCAAAACCGGCGACGCCGCCCTGGCCTTCGAACTGCAGGGTGTAGGCATCCGGTGCCTGAACATCCAGCAGCGTCATTTTGCCTTTGAATTTTGCGCTGACCGGGCCAACCTTGGCGGTCATGGTCAGCAGGTATTCGTTATCCGACTGTTTGTCGATCGAGTCGCATCCGGGTATGCAGTCCATCAGCACGGCGGTGTCGTTCAACGCGTCCCAGGTGGCCTGCTGGGGCAGGGCGATCAGTTGCTCGCCGGTCATTTCCATTGCTGTGTTTCTCCTGTGGTCTGAGCCATGAATGTTAACCCATGCGGCGCGCTACAATAGGCACATGCACAGACCCTTGTCAGAGGTTGGATTATGGACAGCGTAGATCTGCAGGTCATTCGTACCGCCCGTGAGTGGGTGGGCAGCGGCCGCCGCGTGGTATTGGCGACGGTCATTCGCACCTGGGGTTCCGCGCCGCGGCCGATCGGCGCATTGTCGGCGATCCGCGACGACGGCATGGTGGTCGGCTCGGTATCCGGTGGCTGTGTTGAAGATGACATGATTGCGCGCGTCAAGGCGGGGACCCTCGCCGAAAATACACCGACGACCACCAAGTACGGCGTATCGGCGGAAGAGGCGCAGCGTTTCGGCCTCCCCTGCGGCGGCACGCTGGAACTGGTGCTGGAGCCCTTGTCTGCGGCGAGCGGTCTCGACGACCTGCTGTCGCGTATCGAACGCCATGAACTGGTGCTGCGCCGGCTCGACATGAAAACCGGCCGTGCCACCACTGGCCCGGCGAAATGGCAGGACCAACTCGAATTTGATGGCGCAACCCTGACGACAGTGTACGGCCCGCGCTGGCGCCTGCTGATCATCGGTGCCAGCCAGTTGTCGGTTTATCTGGCGCAGATGGCGCAGGCGCTGGATTACCAGGTCACTGTCTGCGATCCGCGTTCGGAATATACCGACCTGTGGGCCGTGCCCGGCGCCGATCTGAAACGCGGCATGCCCGATGACGTGGTCACCGCAATGAACCTCGACGGGCACAGTGCGGTGGTGACGCTGACCCATGATCCGAAGCTGGATGACATGGCGCTGCTTGAAGCGCTGAAGTCACCGGCGTTCTATATCGGCGCCATCGGCTCCAAAAAGAACAATGACGCGCGCCGCCAGCGGCTCGCGGAGTTCGACCTGTCGCAGGCTGAGATCGCGCGCCTGCACGGTCCGGTCGGTCTGAAGATCGGCAGCAAGACGCCGCCGGAGATTGCGGTGGCCATCCTCGCCGAGATGACGGCGATCCGTAACGGCGTCGACATCAAGCGTTTTGTCGAACCGCCGAAGGCGACAACGGCGGGTTGCGCAGTCGACTGAACTGCTGTTGCGACGTCCTGTCGCAATTGATTGTTTTCCAATGGGGAATACCATGAAACTGGCTTTTATCGGACTGGGCGTCATGGGCGGACCCATGGCAGGGCATCTCGCCAAGGCGGGACATTCAGTGACCGTCTACAACCGTTCCCGCGACAAGGTGCAGGCCTGGGCGGCGCAACACAGCGGCACGGTCGCCGATACGCCGGCTGCGGCGGCTGCAGCTGCGGACATCGTGTTCTGCTGTGTCGGCAACGACGACGACGTGCGCGAAGTCACTATCGGCGAGCGCGGTGCTTTTCGCGGCATGAAGCGCGATGCGATTTTTGTCGACCACACCACGGCGTCTGCGTCGGTGGCGCAGGAACTCCATGCCCTGGCGCGCGCACAGGGCCTGCATTTTCTTGACGCTCCCGTATCCGGCGGCCAGTCCGGCGCGGAGCAGGGGATTTTGACAGTGATGGTTGGCGGTGATGCCGAACCCTATGCAAAGGCCGAGCCGGTGATCGCGCATTACGCGCGCGCGGTGACGTTGATGGGTGCGTCGGGCGCCGGCCAGAAAACCAAGATGGTCAACCAGATCTGTGTTGCCGGCGTGGTGCAGGGCCTGGCCGAAGGACTTGCGTTTGCATTACACGCGGGGCTTGATGCCAAACTCGTGGTCGATGTCATTTCCAAGGGCGCAGCGACGTCGTGGCAGATGGAAAACCGCGGCAAAACCATGGTCGACGGCAAATTCGATTTCGGTTTTGCGGTGAACCTGATGCGCAAGGATCTGCGCATAGCCATGGAGGAGGCGCGAAGCAATGGTGCGCAACTGCCGTCCATTGCATTGATCGACCAGTTTTACGCCAAAGTACAGCAACAGGGCGGTGGTAAGCTGGACACGTCGAGTCTGATCAAGCTGCTGGTGAAGCCGTGAATGGCTGAGGGGACAAAAGCGGTGAAAGAAGCAACTCAAAATCCGGCGACACCGATGCCGTCGGCGACGGTGACCATCGTGCGGGATGCGCCGCGCGGCATCGAAGTGCTGATGATGAAGCGCAATCTCAAGTCGGGGTTTGTGCCGGGCATGTATGTGTTTCCCGGCGGCGGCCTGGACGACACTGATTTATTGTTTAAAAACAATAACTTATGCTTGTGTCTCGACGATACCGCGGCCAGTGCTGCGCTGGGCCTCGCCTGTGACGGACTGGCTTACTGGGTGGCGGCGATCCGCGAAGCCTTCGAGGAATCAGGATTACTGCTGGCGCGCGACGAAGCCGGCAGCGTGGTTTTGCTGACCGATCCGCAGATTGCGCAGCGGTTCAGCGAACACCGCCGCCAGTTGAACGCGGGAACCGCGGCATTCCCGGCGCTGCTGCAGGCTGAAAACCTGCAACTGGCCGCAGACCAGCTGACCTACTTCGCGCACTGGATCACGCCGGTCGGTTTGCCGCGGCGTTATGACACACGGTTTTTCATGGCCGAGGCGCCCGCAGGGCAGGAGCCCCTGCAGGATGAACGCGAAACCATCGCCGCGACCTGGGTCAGTCCGGGTGAGGCTTTGTCGCTGCATCAACGTGGCGAATTCGAAATGCGCACACCGACGGTGCGCACGCTGGAGAGTTTTGCCGACTATGACAATGTTGCGAACCTGCGGCGCGGACTCGCTGCACAGCGTGATGTGCGCGTGATGCTGCCGCGCATCGGTCCCGATGGCCGCCGGGTCCTGCCTGGCGAACCGGGTTACGAAAAAATGGATGCTGCGAACGGCAGCTGACCATGACTGCATTATGAACGCATTGTCGTCCATAGTTCCCGGTGAGGTGGTCACGGTCGCGCCCGGCGTGCGGCGTGTTACGGCGCCCAATCCCGGCGTGATGACGGGGCCGGGCACCAATACCTATGTCATTGGTGATGACGAACTGGCGCTGATCGATCCCGGTCCTGAACTGGACGCCCATTGCGACACTCTGCTCAAAACCGTGGGTGACCGCCTGCGCTGGATACTGTGCACCCACACCCATCGTGATCATTCACCGCTGGCGCGCGCGCTGAAGGCCGCGACCGGTGCACGGGTGTTCGGTTATGGCGCGACACCCGATGACGGGCGGCAGGACGAAACATTCGCACCGGATCATGCGTTGCGCGACGGTGACGTGGTGAACTGCGGGGCATACCGTCTGCGCGCGGTGCATACCCCCGGACATGCCTCCAACCATTTGTGTTACCTGCT
>CAMBCD010000021.1 GCA_945863085.1 Bordetella parapertussis | reverse complement strand
AGCGTAAGCCGGCATCCGTATTCTTCCCTCCATTCAAGTCAGCGGCGCAATGCCGTATTGACGGTTACAGGAGGAGGTGCCCGATGGAAATGCTTTCCAGTTCGTTTTTCTGGGTGACGCTGGGCCAGATCATGATGATCAACATCGTGTTGAGCGGCGACAATGCCGTTGTCATCGCGATGGCCAGCCGTTCACTGCCGCCGAAGCAGCAAAGACAGGCGATCCTGTTCGGCAGCTTCGGCGCGATTTTCCTGCGCATCGCGCTGACATTTTTTGCGGTGATGCTGCTCGACCTGCCGTATCTCAAACTCATCGGCTCGGTGCTGCTGGGTTATATCGGCATCCAGATGCTGATTCCCGAAGAGGCCGAGGATGAAATCGACGGCCATTCGCACATGTGGTCTGCGATCAAGACCATCATCATCGCCGACCTGATCATGAGCCTGGACAATGTGCTGGGCGTCGCCGCCGCGGCCAAGGGCAACGTCGTGCTGCTGGTGATCGGCCTCGCCGTCAGCATCCCGCTGATCATCTACGGCAGCACCTTCATCCTCAAACTGATGAACCGCTTCCCGATCATCATCACGCTGGGCGGCGGCATCCTCGGCTGGGTGGCCGGCGAGATGCTGATCACCGATCCGGCGATCAGTGCCTGGGTGGATGGCCAGGCGCACTGGCTGCACACGTTTGCGCCGGCCATGGGTGCGATGCTGGTGGTTGCGGTGGGCAAATCGATTGCAGTTGCCAAACTGGCCAAGCTGAACCAGTTGTCCGATGGCGCACTCACCCTGCCCGAGGACGAAGAAGCAGCGCCCCCGGGATACCACTGGGTGCATCGCGCCTGGCGGCGCCTGCCGGACGGCACCCGCGATTACGCGGCGTATTACGGCAAGCTGGCATTCCGTCATCTGCAGCCGATCAGCTCAAGGCTGCGGCGGCGTAAAAATTGACACTGAGGGTTGACCCCGCAGTTTGAATTTAAAGGTTTGACCCCGTAGTCAGCCTCTGCTGACTACCTCACAGGGGTAGCGGTCCCAAGCCGCTACCCCTGTTTTTTTGTGCTCGGTTGCCCGTGGCGATTGCCGCATTGCGGTCCCCGCAGTACGGTCCCTTTCACACAGCCTCCATCAAACTGGTTTATCCTGCGCCTTCCCGTTCATTAACGCACAGGATTTTTCGCTATGTATCCCAATACGCTGCTCTATATCAACGGTCAGTGGGGCCCGGCTGCATCCGGCCGCACGCTGCCCGTGGTCAATCCCGCCAATCACCAGCAGATCGGCACCGTCGCCTACGCCGAAAAAGCCGATCTCGACCGCGCGCTGGAAGCCGCGGAAGCGGGATTCAAGGTGTGGCGCAAGGTATCGGCCTTCGACCGCAGCAAGGTGATGCGCAAGGCCGCGGAGATTTTCCGTGAGCGTGCCGATGCCGTGGCGTCGATGATGACCATGGAACAGGGCAAACCGGTGGGTGAGGCGAAGCTCGAAGTGCTGGCCGGCGCGGACCTGATCGACTGGTTTGCCGAAGAAGGCCGCCGCGCCTATGGCCGGGTGATTCCGGCGCGCGCAGAGGGTGTCTACCAGCTCGTCGTGAAGGAGCCGGTGGGTCCGGTCGCCGCCTTCACGCCGTGGAATTTCCCGATCAACCAGGCCGTGCGCAAACTGTCGGCGGCCCTGTCCACCGGCTGTTCGATCATCATCAAGGCGCCGGAAGAAACCCCGGCATCACCCGCGGAACTGATTCGTGCCTTCGCCGATGCCGGCGTGCCGGCGGGAGTGATCAACCTGGTGTACGGCAGCCCGGCGGAGATTTCGAGTTACCTGATCCCGCACCCGGTGATCCGCAAGATCACCTTCACCGGTTCGACGCCGGTGGGCAAACAACTCGCGGCGATGGCCGGGCAGCACATGAAACGCGCGACCATGGAGCTCGGCGGTCACGCGCCGGTGATCATTTTTGATGATGCCGACATCGATATTGCAGCCAAGACCATGACGTTCATGAAGTACCGCAATGCCGGCCAGGTGTGTGTGTCGCCGACGCGGTTCCTGGTGCAGGAAGGCGTCTACAAAAAATTCGTCGAAAAATTCGTCGAGGGCACCAAGGCGGTCAAGGTCGGCGACGGTTTCGACAAGGACACCAAAATGGCGACGCTGGCCAACCCGCGCCGGCAGAGTGCGATGGTGGCCAATGTCGAGGACGCAAAAAAACGCGGCGGCACGATCCAGACGGGCGGGTATCCGATCGGCGAAAAAGGCAATTTTTTCGAACCGACCGTGGTCACCGAACTGTCCACGGATGCGATGGCGATGAACACCGAACCCTTCGGTCCGATGGCGATCATCAATCCGTTCAAGACTTTCGAGGACGCAGTGATCGAAGCCAACCGCCTGCCGTACGGATTGGCGGCGTATGCGTGGACCAAATCCGCCAAAACCGCGAATGCCATCGCCGCACAGGTCGAGACCGGCATGATGACCATCAACCATCTCGGCTTTGCGCTGCCCGAAGTGCCTTTCGGCGGCGTCAAGGATTCGGGTTACGGCTCGGAAGGCGGCAGCGAAGCCATCGAGCCGTACCTGATCGGGAAATTCATCACACAGGCCGGACTGTAGCCGCTTGCGCGGGATCAGGCGCAGCTGCGTCGGCGCCGTTCCGCGTTAGCCATGTGACGCAGGCAGATGGCGATGGCCGGCGTGTTGATGGCAACATGAAAAGGCAGGCGGACACGACTCAGGAGCCATGCACGTCGCAGGGCGGAATCCGCGTTTGGGTCGGTTTTCAGGGGTAAAGCAAGTTGCTGCATGATGGCAACCTCCTGTCGAATCCAGCGGGCCCATGCCGCGCTGCTTCTGCTGTATTTAACGGCGGATATCGCCAGTTTTCTTGAGCAGAGCAGCGGGGAGTTTTCCGCCTGATTCCGGGTTATGCGGCGAATGCCGCGGGACAGGAGGTTGTATCGTGCGTTTGGGATCGCTCCGGAACTCTGGTCGGGACAACCCCCCGAACGTTGGGTGGAGGGTGGCCGCCGCTCGTCAGCATCAGGTACACCCGCAGGGGGGCGCGCACAACAGCAGACATCAGTGGCAGCAGCCGGAGCATCTGGGCCTTGGTTCGTGAGACTGGCCCGATCCGGAGTTGCCGGAGCTGATATCAGTAACGGCAGCGCGATGCCGGGCTTGAGCCGCCCGGGGGTTCCCGGCATGATGATATATTGGCGCCCTATATAAAATATTAATAAAAACAAATAGTTACGTTATTTCAGCGACGGTGTGATTTTTGCCGGAGGAGAAACAATGCAACAGTTGCGACGGTTGGTGGGCATGTTGCTGTTGGGCGCATGTGTGCCGTGGGCGGCATCGGCGCAAAACTATCCGGCAAAACCGGTGCGCATCGTTACCGTGGCGCCGGGCAGCGCCAACGATATCGTTGCGCGGCTGATTGCGCAGGAACTGCGGCCTGTACTCGGCCAGACGGTGATCGTCGACAACCGCGGCACCATCGCCGCTGAAGTCGTGGCGCGCGCGCCGGCCGATGGTTACACGCTGCTGCTCTACGGCAGTGCGGTGTGGCTGTCGCCGTTCATCCGCAGCAGCACGCCCTACGATCCGGTGAAGGATTTTGTGCCGCTGACGCTGGTGGCGAGTTCACCGAACATCGTGGTTGCCCATCCTTCCCTGCCGGTGAAGTCGGTGCGTGAGCTGATTGCCTTTGCACGGGCGCGGCCCGGCCAGCTCAATTACGCGGCCGGTTCCCTGGGCGCGGCACCGCATCTGGCCGCCGAGTTGTTCAAGGCGATGGGTAAACTGAATATCGTGCGCGTCGCTTACAAGGGTACGGGGGGATCACTGATCGGCATCCTCAGCGGCGAGGTGGAACTGATGTTTCCCACGGCGGGTTCGGTGACGCCGCACATCAAGGCCGGCAAGCTGCGCGCGCTGGCGGTGACCAGCCTGCAGCCGACCGCACTGGCGCCCGGGTTGCCGCTGCTCTCGGATGTATTGCCCGGTTACGAGTCGGTGTCACTGAACGGCATGTTTGCGCCGGCGAAAACGCCCGACCCTGTCATCCGCCAGCTCAACCAGGAAATCACCCGCGTGATGATGCGCGCCGACATCAAGGAGAAACTCGTCGCCGCCGGCACCGATGCGATGGCAACGACACCTGAAGAATTTGCCGCGACGATCAAATCCGAGATGGCAAAGTGGGGCGCACTGATCCGCGATTCCGGTATCCGCGAATAAAAACGCTGTTCCGGTGGGTTACGCCTTGCCCGCTGCTTTTTTGGCGATGGTCAAACCGACAACGTTGTTGTCCTTGATCGCTTTCGCCACCAGCCCCGAGGCTTTGACGTCTTCGATGAAGGCGCTGAGGTATTTCGCCGCGGCAGTACGGCCCCTGGGCACACCGGCCGCCTGCTGCACGGCGGTGAATGAACCCTCGAGGATGCGCGAGCCCGGCAGTTTGGCCTGGTCGGTGATCAGGCGCGGGCGCAGTCCGGCCAGCGCATCGAATTTCTCGTCGACAAAGCGCTCGAAGCACAGGTCCCCGCCCTTGTCCTTGACGAGTTCCGCGCTCTTGATCGTGCGCGAGAGGTAGAGTTCGTAAGCCGCTTTTTCCGGCACGATGATGCGGATGCCCTTGCGGTCGACTTCGCCGATCTCTTTCAGGGCAGAGCCGGACGGCACCAGGTAGGTGGAATCGATTTCAACATAGGCCGGAGTGAAATCGATTTCGTTGGCCCGCAGCGGTTCGGCGCCGAGGAAGCCGACATCCCACACACCCTTGTTGGCGGCATCGGCCAGCGCGCCGGGATTCGGATAGGGGCAGAGTTCGACGGCGAGGCCGAGGCGGCGGCCGAGTTCCTGGGCGAGGTCATGCGCCACGCCGCGTGGCTGTCCGGTGGCGGCATCGGTGCGGGTGAGCAGGAAATTGCTCATGTTCAGGCCGACACGCAGTTTGCCGGTCGGTGCGAATTCGGAGCGGAGCGCAGCGGTGACTTCGGTCATGATGTGATCCTGTCGATAACGGGTTGCGGAACGCAGGATTAGACACTGAACGGTGTGCGCTTGTCATCCGCGGTCAGTATCATTCCGGCTGCAATATGGAATCCGCCACCCAAACACATTCGCCGCGATATATCGCCCACCTCGACATGGATGCTTTTTACGCTTCGGTCGAGCTGCTGCGTTATCCCCAGCTGCGCGGGCAACCGGTGGTGGTTGGCGGAAGGCGCCGTGTCGCACAGGACGATCCGGCGGATGTGGCATTCGCCACGCTGCGCGCTTACACCGGTCGCGGTGTGGTGACGACCTCGACGTACGAGGCACGGGCGCTGGGCGTGTTTTCAGCGATGGGTTTGATGAAAGCGGCAAAACTGGCGCCGGACGCGGTGCTGCTGCCGGCGGATTTCGACGCCTACCGGCATTATTCGCGGCTGTTCAAGGATACGGTGCGCGCCATGGCGCCACAGGTCGAGGATCGCGGCATCGACGAAATTTATATCGACATCACCGAACTGGTGGCGAGCAGCGCTGCTGAAGGTGCGCCTGATCCGTGGGCGCGTGCGCGGGCGATTGCCACCGACATCCAGCGCGCAGTACGTGAGGCAACCCTCTTGTCCTGTTCCATCGGCATCACGCCGAACAAACTGTTGTCGAAAATCGCTTCGGAGCTGAACAAACCTGCCGGCGTCAGCGTGATCCGTCCCGACGATATCCGCAGCCTGGTGTGGCCGCTGGCGGTACGCAAAATCAACGGTATCGGGCCCAAAGCCAATATCAATCTGGAGCAGATGGGCATACGCACCATCGGCGAACTGGCAGAGGCCGATCCCGCGCTGCTGGTGGAACATTTCGGCCCGAGTTATGGTGCATGGATGCATGCCGCCGCGCATGGCCGCGACGAGCGACCGGTAGTGACCTACAGCGAACCGAAATCGATCAGCCGCGAAACCACTTTCGAGAATGACCTGCACGCAGTCCGCGACAAGGCGAAGTTGACGAAAATATTTACCGACCTCTGCGTGCGTGTTGCCGGTGATCTGGAGCGCAAGGGTTATCTCGGCAAAACCATCGGACTGAAAATCCGTTACGACAATTTCAAAACCGTAACGCGGGACTTGACCATTGAAGCGCCGACGCGGGATGCAAAAACCATACGCTGTGCCGCAGGTGAATGCCTGAAGCGGGTGCCGCTGGACCGGCGCATCCGCCTGCTCGGCGTGCGGGTGGGTGCGCTGTCGAAACCGGGAACTGCAATCGAAGTCCACGACCTGTCACTGTTCGACTGATTTCACGTTAAAAGCGCCATAATCGCGCGCATCCATCCATTCATCCGCAGGACGAACATGAGTCTGACGGCACAACTCGCCGGCATTATCCGGAACACCACTTTTGAATCGCTGGGCGCGGCGGATGTTTTTACCGCCAAACGCCTGATCGCTGACGGCATTGCCGTTGCGGTGGCGGGCAGCCTGGAAAAAGCGCCGCAGATGTTTGCGGAGCATGTGAAAGAACAGGGCGGTCGCGAACTGTGTCCGGTCTGGGGTTTCGGTTTTCGCACGGCACCGGTTGCCGCGGCTTATGCCAACGCGGTTTCGATGCATGTGCTCGACTTCGAGCCGATGTCGAGTCCGTCCACCCATGCCGTGTCGCCGACCGTGCCGGTGGCGTTTGCGCTGGCGCTGCGCGACGGGCTTAACGGGCGTGAACTGCTGACCGCCTGTGCCAAAGGATTCGAGATGCAGGGCCGGCTGCTGGCGGCGGTGGATCACCGGCGCGAAAGTTCGAAGTTCCATGCGCCGGGTGTGGTCGGGCCCTTCGGTGCGGCGGTGGTGGCGGCCCATCTGCTCGGACTTGATGAAGAACAGCTGAATCACGCGCTGGCCATCGCCGCATCACGCAGCGGCGCCTTGCGCTCAAACATCGGCCACGGCGTGAAGTGTACGCATTGCGGCAACGCCGCGGCGGGGGGAATGGAGGCTGCGATGCTGGCAAAACGCGGCCTTACCGCGAACACCGACGTCCTCGCCCACCCTGAAGGATTTGTCGCCGCATTTTTCCCGAAGGGTATCGATCGCGACATGCTGCTCGGTTACGGCAAACCCTTCCGTTTCAGCGATCCGGGCATGGCGATCAAGTTTTATCCGTCGAAATATCCGACTCATTTCGCCATCAGCGCCGCGCTGGAGGCGCGCAAGTCGATTGCCGATCCTGCGCTGATCAATGCGGTGAATATCGTGACGCCGTCGATGCCGGACGTTGAGCGGCCGGCCCCGGTATCGGGACTGGAAGGCAAGTTCAGCTTCCAGTACACCGCCGCCTGCACATTGCTTGACGGCAAGGTGGGCATATCATCGTTCCATGACCAGCGCCGCTTCCGCGGTGACATGAAATCGATGCTGCGGCGGATGAAGGTCACAGTCGATCCGTCGCTGCCGACCGCTTTTAACCAGATGCAGGTGTCGGTGGAGGTGACCCTGCATGATGGCACCGTGCATCGAGCGACCTGTAAACGCCCGCCGGGGTTCTGGGGGGCGCCGCTGGACATCGTGCAGCACCGCGAGAAAGTGCGCGACTGCCTGGCGACAAGGCTCGACGCCGGGCGTGTGGCTCGGGTTACGGAATTGCTGGAGTCGCTGGAGACCTTGCCGGCGGACGGCGTACGCGAATTGAGCCTGTTGCTGGAATAACGGGCCGCTATAGTTTGCGTTGAGATTTGTGCGGGACCGCCTTGCGTTTCTGCAATGCTTCGCGGGGTGCTGCATCCGTCCCCATCGTGTACACCAGATCTTCGAGGTCGAGACGCAGGTCCGGCGGCAGTCCCAGCTGGTTGATGCGCTGCAGGCGGGCGTTGCGATCCGGCAGTTCAAGCATGCCAGTCAGGTAAAGCAGCAGGTCGTCGGGTGTGTAACGCGAACCCATGCCGGCGCGCCAGAAATTCCGCGGCAACACCGGGTAGTCATCGGCGCGGCCCGGATACAGCGCACGCAGCACCAGGCCGAGGCAGCTCATGCAGTTGGCCTTCGGCGCATCATCAAGGCAATACGGAATGCCGGCCTTCACCCAGCGTTCAATCCGCGCGGGCAGTTCCTTTTGCAGCCGGGCCAGGGCTGCGGCATCGCTGTGGGGGCGGATGGCGTAGAGATGCCAGACTTCGTAACTGTTGTCGCCGGCCTGCATGGTGCCACCGTCGATGAACGGAGACACCACGACACCGAGTTCGGGAAACGACCAGGCAATGCGCTGGTCGGCGAGTTCAATGCCGACCTGCACTTCCAGCGATTCGTCAGGCATGCGCAGCAGGAAATAATGGACGTAACCCGCCTGTCCCGGCGCGACGCCGGTGACGCTCAGGGGTTTGTTGCTGCGCGGATTGGCGGGACCCTTGCTGGCCAGCGTGATGGAGCGTGATCCGGGCCAGGCCTTGAGCAGGCGTGCGTATTGCTCCTCGGCGCGCAGCGCTTGTCTGCTGAGCGGGGCATTCGCATGGGCCATGCTGCATGTTGCCGCGAGCAGGATTGCGAGACCCGTGACCGAAAAAGTATTCATATGTTGGATTGTACGGCGTTGCCCAATCAGGTGGTGAAAGTCAATTTTATGAGTGCCACTTGTCTGCAATCGGCGACAGATTCATTAAAATGCACAGACTGTAAATAATCGTTAATTAACAAAAAAACCGCGTACTGACCGACGGGCACCGGATATCTCCGAAATCAATCATGACCAAAACTGTTTCCGTAGCGCAATTGCGCCAGATGTTTGATGACGGCGGCGAACTTGCCGTGCTCGACGTACGCGAGGAGGGCGTGTATTCGCGTGATGGCCACCTGCTGCTGGTGTCGAATGTGCCCTTGAGCGTACTCGAACTGCGAGTACGTTCGCTGGTGCCGCGGCTGGCAACCCGGGTCGTGGTCTGCGACGGCGGCGAAGGGTTGGCGGCACAGGCGGCGGAGAAGCTGATCGCCGGCGGTTATACCCATGTCAGTGTGCTCGACGGCGGCACACCTGTCTGGGCCGCCGCCGGATTCCGCTTGTATACGGGGGTCTATGTACCGAGCAAGGCCTTCGGCGAATACATCCAGCACGAGGATGAGCCACCGGAGGTGACGGCGGCGGAACTGGCGGAATGGCAGCGGACGGGTAAAGACATTGTCGTCGTCGACAGCCGTCCGCCGGCGGAATTTCACCGCAACAGCATTCCCGGTGCCTTCGACTGTCCGAGCGCGGAACTGCCGTACCGGATGCCGGATTTTGTGCGCACGCCGCAGACCACGGTGATCGTCAATTGCGGCGGCCGTACGCGCAGCATCATCGGCGCGCAGGTGCTGATCAATGCCGGGTTTCCGAATACTGTCTATGCGCTGAAGGACGGTACCCAGGGCTGGAAGCTGGCGGGTTTTACGTTGAACCATGGGCGCGAGGAGAGGGTGCCGCTGCCGTCCCCCAAGGGGCTGGCCTGGGCGCAGCAGGCTGCAGAACGGGTGGCCAGCCGTTACGGCATCCGGCGTATAGATCATGCGCGATTGCAGGCGCTGCGGGCTGATGCTGCACGCACCTTGTACCTGCTCGACGTGCGCAATCCCGAGGAATTTGAGCGTGGCCACCTGCCGGGAGCCGTGTCAGCGCCAGGCGGGCAACTAGTGCAGGCGACGGATACCTTCGTGGCCGTGCGTCCTGCGGTGATCGTACTCACCGACAACGACGGAGTGCGCGCGACGATGACCGCGGCCTGGCTGGCGCAGATGGGGCACGACGAGGTGTATGTGCTGGCGCATGGTGATGTGCCGGAGTCCGCCGAGCGCGGGCCCGCGCCGGAGATGGTGCTTGAAGGTGCCGCGCGTTGCGAAGCGACAGTCACTGCCGCGGAATTGAAATCACTGCTGGAAGCCGCTGCGGTACAGGTGGCGGATCTCGACAGCAGCCTGCGCTATCGCGACGGGCCTATTCCGGGTGCCTGGCATGTGGTGCGGTCACGGCTGGCGCAACAGTTGCAGAAAATTCCGGCGTCGCCCTTGCTGGTGTTCACCGCCACCGGGCAGTCGCTCGCCGGCCTGGCCGCAGCGGATGC
The DNA here is from genome assembly GCA_945863085.1 of Bordetella parapertussis. The sequence goes on along the minus strand of CAMBCD010000021.1, from coordinate 6,269 downwards.
CGCGCAACTGGTGAAGACGCCGGTCAAAGTGCTGGCGGGTGGCAGCGACGCTTGGCGCGCGGCCGGATTTGCGCTGGAAACCGGCGATGCGCGCATGACCGGCGCCGCCGATGATCTGAGTTACCGCGCGCTCGACCGCAAGGACAATGTCGAGAAGGCGATGCTCGAGTACCTGAGCTGGGAGGTTGAGCTGATGCATGCCGTGGCCAGCGACCCGGATTTCCGCTTCCGGCGTTATCCCTCGGCAAGCTGAGGCGCAGGGCACAGCGTATAGTCTCAGGCCCGGCCAGTTCGAATCATGAGGAGCAAGAGATGGACCAGGACATCGATATTCTGATCAGTGAAGTCGGGCCGCGCGACGGTTTGCAGAACACCAGGCAGTTCATGGCTACGGAGTACAAGAAAAAATGGATCAGCGCGGCTGCCGCTGCCGGTCTGCGTGAAATCGAGGTCTGTTCCTTCGTGCCGCCGAAACTGATTCCGCAGATGGCCGATGCCGCGGAAGTGGTTGCGCACAGCCTGAGCATTCCGGGACTGAATGTCGCGGCACTGGCGCCGAATTTCAGGGGCGCCCAGGGTGCGATGGAAGCCGGCGTGCACAAGCTGACGCTGACGATTTCGGTGTCCAGGGAACACAGCCTGGCCAATGTGCGCATGACGCCGGATGAAGCCATCGCCAGCGCGAAAAAAATCTGTGCCTTCCGCGACAGTCTGCCAAAAGAACGGCGCCCGATCATCGAATCCGGTCTGTCCACGGTGTTCGGCTGCACGCTGGAGGGGGCAGTCAGCGAAGATGAAGTGGTGCGTATGGCCGTGGCTTCGGTGGAAGCCGGCTGCGATGAGGTTGGCCTGGCCGACACCACCGGTTACGCCAATCCGGAACAGATCCGCCGCGTGTTCAAAAAAGTCCGCGCCGCCATCGGCGACAAACTGTCCGGGGCGCACCTGCACAACACGCGTGGTCTGGGCTTGGCCAATGTGGTGGCGGCGCTGGAAGTGGGGGTCACCACCTTCGACAGTTCGCTGGGCGGCTTGGGCGGTTGCCCGTTCGCGCCCGGTGCCTCCGGCAACATCGTCACCGAAGACCTGGTGTTCATGCTTGAGGCCATGGGCCTGCGCACGGGTATCAATCTCGAACAATTACTGGCGCTGCGCAGAATTCTTGAAGAAGGCATTCCCGGTGAGCCGCTGTATGGTTATGTGCCACTGGCCGGGATCACCAAGGGTTTTGTGCCGGCGACAAGACACTAGTGCGACTGAAAATCGATTAACCGCCAAGACGCCAAGAGCGCCAAGAAAACCGAACCTTAATAAAACCGGCAACTAACAGCGGCCCGTTTCACAGTTGGCCCGAACGACTGGAATGTGTTTTTGACTTTGAATCTCTTGGCGCCCTTGGCGTCTTGGCGGTAAAGTTTTTAAGATCCTTAAAAAGGAAGGCAATGTCACAGCAACTGCCCCTCGCTGGAATCCGCGTTATTGAATTCTGCCATGTGGTCATGGGCCCGACCTGCGGGCTGGTGCTGGCCGATCTCGGTGCTGAAGTGATCAAGGTCGAACCGCTGGACGGCGACCACACGCGCAAGCTGACCGCTTCGGGCGCCGGATTTTTCCCGACCTATAACCGCAATAAAAAAAGCATCGCGGTAGATCTCAAATCGGAGCAGGGCCGTGAGCTGGTGCTCAAGTTGATCGCCAGCGCCGATGTGCTCACCGAAAACTTCCGCACCGGGGCAATGGACAAGCTGGGTTTCGGTTATGACGCGTTGAAGAAGCTCAATCCGAAAATCATTTATTGCTCGCTGAAGGGTTTCCTGCCCGGACCGTACGAACATCGCACCGGACTCGACGAAGTGGTGCAGATGATGGGCGGTCTCGCCTACATGACCGGCGGCCGTTTCGGCCCATTGCGTGCCGGTGCGTCGGTGAATGACGTGATGGGCGGCGTGTTTGGCGCAGTGGCCATACTCGCGGCGCTGAACCAGCGGCATGTGACGGGTGAGGGCCAGTACGTGCAAAGCGCGCTGTTTGAAAACAATGCCTTCCTGATGGGCCAGCACATGCTTGAGGGTTTCGCCACCGGCCAGCCTGTGAAGCCGATGCCCGACCGCATCCGTGCCTGGGCGCTCTACGACAATTTCAAGACCCGCGAAGGTGAACTGGTGTTTGTCGGCGTGGTTACGGACACGCAGTGGAAGGTATTTTGCGAATCCTTCGGCCTGACGGAGCTGTTCAATGATCCCACGCTGAAAACCAACCCGCAGCGCGTCGAAGCGCGGCCGCGCATCCTGCCCATTGTCAGTGATATTTTTTCGAAAATGGGCAAGCAGGAACTGATGGACCGCTGCGAAAAGCTCGGCCTGCCGTTTGCTCCGATTGCCAAACCCGAAGATCTGTTCGACGATCCGCACCTCAATGCCTCGCAGGGCCTGACACCGGTGACGCTGAACAATGGTGTCAAGACCAAGGTGCCGGTGCTGCCGATCGAGATGGATGGCCGGCGCTTCGGCATGCGTATCGACATTCCGCAAATCGGCGAACACACGCGCGATGTGCTGAAGTCGGTCGGTTACGGCGAGGCGGAAGTCGAGAACATGGTCAGCAGCAAAGTGGTTGAAGCAGGTAAATGATATTTATTGTTTTCGCTGCAGGCTGCTGCAAAGGTTGAGGTGGCTGTCGTATAAACCGAATTGGGTCGAATTATGAAGCGCATCTGGTCATGAAACTTCCGATTCAACGATCACCGAACTATGACACCTCGGCCCGACCAGGCTTTCGAGTAATAGGTGCGCTGATCCTCGTCGGCGTGGCCCTAATGTTTGCCACTGAAGCTGTTCCTCTTTTTTCCGTTGCAGGAGGAATAATATCGTCGTGTGCACAGGAAACGAGTTTGAAGAGTCGTTTGTTTTGTGATGGAGGTGCTTTTCTATTGCGACTGCTTCCGGCGCCGGCTCAGGGTCCCACACTGGGGCTTTCTACCGCCGGAATTTCTTTTGTTCTTTTGATATTTTCGTGGCTTCTTATCAAGCCACTAACAAAATTCAGTGACAATCCCTCTGATTCGAAGACTAAACCTTAGCGGTCGAAGGAATGTGATCGGACACGATAGTTTTGATGTAGTCGCCATGCACTGAGCCGTTCCCGCGGACGACTAGTCATGCAGTGCTTCAATCGCCTTGGGATTGGAAGCCACGATTTTCAGCAGCGCCTTGGCGGGCCCCGTGGGCTGTGTACGCCGCTGTTCCCAGTTCTGCAGGGTACGCAGATTGACACCGATCAGCCGGGCAAACTGGCTCTGGCTGATCTTCGCGGCCTCGCGGATGGTGCGCACATCGGGCGCGGGAAGTTCGGTCACTTTTGCGCCGCGCACGGGTTTGCCCGCGATATGGCGCTTCATCGCTTTGACGCCTTTGACCAACTGGTCGAAATGCTGCTTATCCATTTTTGATGTCCTTCATCAGTTCAGCCAGTGTCCTGACTTGAGCGGGCGTTAAATCTTCCCGTTCGTTCTTGGCGTAGGCATAGATCAGGTAGATGCGGTCGCCCGGAACATGCCAGTAGTAAATCACCCTCGCGCCACCGCGTTTTCCCCGTCCCTGCGCGGCCCATCGCAGCTTGCGCAGGCCGGAGCCGTCTCGAATCAGATCGCCAGCATCCGGTTGAGTGAGCAATGTGTTCTGCAGCCGGCGCAGATCTTCATCGCTCCACCATTCGGCAGCGAAAGCGATGAATGGCGGAAGCTCCACGAAGACCATGCGATGCACTATACGCTGGAAGCGTATGCCTGGCAATCAAGCCCGGGTTGGTTATGGGTGAGCCGGGCTTCGGAAAAACAACGTCGCAAAATCAAATTAAACATTTGATTTTATTGATTATTTTTATCGACATCGAATGCCGTTGGAGCGCGCTGGATTCCGGCTTGTCCCCCGAGGGGACTTCCTTCGGGGCGCGCCGGAATGACTGCGTGATGTGCATGCCTTAACAGCTTGCCATCACCTTGCCCCAGCGCGGATCAGGGGGTTGCTGCAGAGGCTTGGGCGCCGCATTCAGCGCCGCCCAGGTGGTCGAGGTGATGTTGAGCAGCACCGGCTTGCCGAACTCGGCTTCGAGGATCGGCACGGCATGGATGGCGAACCACAGGCCGCCAGGCAGCAGCAGCGCCTGAGCTTCGGGTGCGGCGGCGAGCGCGGCGCGGCCCAGTTCCAGCGCGAGTTCATGATCGGCCAGCGGGCTCGATACCTTGTTCTGATCCAGCGAGCGTCCTTGCGCGCGCAGTGACACCACTTCGATGCCGGCTTCCTTCAGGTAGTTCGACAGCGCGGTATTGACGTTTTCCGGCCAGCGCGTCGCCAACGCCAGTTTGGTGACGCCGAAGTGCTGCAGCGTCGCGATATGCGCCTCAAGGTCGGTGTCGCAGGGAATGCCGGTGCGTTGCGCGCCTTCGTCGAGGATTTCGCGCATTTTTTTGCGGCCCAGTACCGAGGCCACCGGCACGCCGCTCAGCGCGATGCGGTCGACGTTTTTCTTTTTTAGCATGTCGAACGCCCGCCACAGCGCCGGCAGTTCGGTTTCGACCGCGGCGAGGCTGTATTCCTTCAGGTTCAGCCCCGTGGTCACCAGCATCATGCCGTCCGGCGCCACGCGGTAGAACTGGTAGGCGTCCATGTCGGTGTAAAGGTGGGGGATGACGTAGCCGAGGGTAAGCCAGGGGCTGACGATGCTCATGTTGTTGCGTCCGTTGGGTCGAAAAGCGGCCATTATCCATGACTTGCAGTTCCGTCACCGGCACCCCCCCGTTTTCGGCTATCCTCGCGCTTTCTTTTTTGACTCCTTTTTCCGGAACTCCGCAACATGGCCCAGTACGTATTTACGATGAACCGGGTGAGCCGCGTCGTGCCGCCCAAGCGTGTCATCCTCAAGGACATTTCACTGTCGTTTTTCCCCGGCGCCAAGATCGGCGTGCTCGGCATGAACGGTTCGGGCAAGTCCAGCCTGCTCAAAATCATGGCCGGCGTCGACAAGGAGTTTGACGGCGAGGCGACACCGATGCCGAACCTGAACATCGGATTCCTGCCGCAGGAACCGCAACTGAACGCGGAGCAGACGGTGCGCGAGGCGGTGGAAGAAGGTCTGGGCGAAGTCTTCGACGCGCAGAAAAAGCTCGATGAAATCTACGCCGCGTACGCCGAGCCCGATGCCGATTTCGACAAGCTCGCGGCCGAGCAGGCCAAGTACGAAGCACTGCTCGCCAATTCCGGCACTGATACCACGCACCAGCTCGAAATCGCCGCCGATGCGCTGCGCCTGCCGCCCTGGGATGCCAAGATCGGCAATCTGTCGGGTGGTGAAAAACGCCGTGTCGCCTTGTGCCGGCTCCTGCTGTCCAAACCCGACATGCTGCTGCTCGACGAACCGACCAACCATCTCGATGCCGAGAGTGTGGACTGGCTGGAACAGTTCCTGCACCGTTTCCCGGGGACCGTGGTCGCCGTGACCCATGACCGTTATTTTCTCGACAATGCCGCGGAGTGGATCCTCGAGCTCGACCGCGGCCAAGGCATTCCATGGAAGGGCAATTACAGTTCCTGGCTGGAGCAGAAGGAAGACCGGCTGCAGAAGGAAGAGGCGACCGAATCGGCACGGCAGAAAGCGCTGAAAAAGGAACTGGAGTGGGTGCGCCAGAACGCCAAGGGCCGCCAGGCGAAATCGAAGGCGCGGATCGCGCGCTTCGAGGAACTGTCGTCCTTCGATTACCAGAAACGCGCCGAGACACAGGAGATTTTCATTCCCGTTGCCGACCGGCTGGGTGACAGCGTCATCGAATTCAAGGATGTGTCCAAGGGTTACGGCGACCGCCTGCTGATCGACAAATTGTCGTTTGCGATTCCGCCGGGCGCCATCGTCGGCATCATCGGTCCCAACGGCGCCGGCAAATCAACCATATTCCGCATGATTTCCGGCAAGGAAAAACCGGATTCCGGCGAGATCGTCATCGGTTCGACGGTGAAACTGGCGATGGTCGACCAGTCGCGCGAGTCGCTGCCCGATGACAAGACCGCCTGGGAAGCAATTTCCGGCGGACTCGACATCATCAACGTCGGCAAATTCGAAATGCCGTCACGCGCCTATCTCGGCCGTTTCAATTTCAAGGGCCAGGACCAGCAGAAAAAGGTCGGCACCCTGTCCGGCGGTGAACGCGGCCGGCTGCATTTGGCGCACACCCTGCTGACGGGCGCCAACGTGTTGCTGCTCGACGAACCGTCCAATGA
>CAMBCD010000020.1 GCA_945863085.1 Bordetella parapertussis | reverse complement strand
GGCCGGCGCCTGGCCCTTGTAGGGGATATGCACCATGTTGATCTTGGCGAGGTATTTGAACAGTTCCATCATCATGTGCGGGCTTGAACCATTGCCGGTCGATGCATACGACAGTTGCCCCGGTTTCGATTTTGCCAGCGCGATGATGTCTTTGACGTTTTTCACCGGCAACGACGGGTGCGTGGTCAGCATGCTGGGCAATATTGCCATCAAGGTGACATGCGAAAAATCCTTTACCGGATCGAACGGCAGCTTGCGGTAGATGCCCGGCGAAATGCCCTGTGCCGCGGTCATCATGCAGATGGTATAACCGTCGGCCGGAGCCTTCGCGCAAAGATCAGAGCCGATGTTGCCGCCGGCGCCGCCGCGGTTGTCGGCGATGAACTGCTGGTTGTATGCCCTGGACAGGATGTCGGCTGCGAGACGGCCCATGATATCGGTCGGGCCGCCCGGCGGGAACGGGATGATGAAACGTACCGGCTTGACCGGATACTGCTGCGCAGTGGCTGCGAACGGGCACAGCGCCAACAGTGCGGCGATGGCAATTTTCTGCAGGTGTTGCGTCATGACATTCTCCTCCGGATTTTGTTGATTTTGGACTGCGGGGTAATTATGCCGCAGGTGCGGCTGCTGCGGTCGCCGGTTTCAGCAACTTCTCCGTGGCTGCCAGCACTGCCGCCTCGCCGGGATCGCTGCGCCATTGCTGTGCCAGGCGCCACAATACGCGGGCATCACCCAGCGCGCGATGGCGGGCATCACATTCGATGTCGTGGCGGCTGATCAGCGTGTCCAGATTGTGCCGGGCGTGCTGCGGGAACAGCTTGCGCGACAGCCTGACCGTGCACAGCACCGGCACGGAAAAATCCCGGTCGATGCGTTTGAATTCCTGTTCGAGAAAACCATAATCAAATCGCGCGTTGTGCGCGATCAGCATGCGGCCAGCGATCGCTTCATGCAATTCCTGCGCAATGTCCTCGAAATACGGCGCCGTGGCCACCATCGCGTCGTTGATGCCGGTCAGCGACTGGATCAGCGGCGGAATGGGGATGCCGGGATTGACCAGCGTAGCCCATTCACGGACAAAATAACCGTTATCGACTTCGATCAGCCCGATTTCGGTGATGCGATCCTGTGCGGCGCTTGCGCCGGTGGTTTCGAGGTCGAGGAAGACGACGTTGCGGTTGTACATCGGTGATGAGTAAGCGGTGATGGGTAATGGGTTATTAGTGACGATGTGTTTTATTGCCCATTACTCATCACTCATTACCATTCACCGGGCTTGGTAACCCATAGCGCGCGAAATCCGCTCCGCCGCCTGGCGCACCGATTCCGCCCAGGCCCTGCGAAAACGTTCGGTGGGTGCCGACACTGACAGGCCGGCGACGATCTGGCCTTCGTCGTTGTGGATGCCGGCACCGACGCAGCACACGCCGCGTTCAGCCTCCTCGTTGTCGAAGGCGAATTGCCGCTTGCGGATGTCATCGAGTTCGGCGGCGAGTTTTTTGGCGTCGGTCAGCGTGTTGTCGGTGTAGCGGGGCAGGCTGCTGCGCTCGACATAGTCGGCGACCCGCTGCGGCGTGTCGGCGGCGAGGAAAATTTTGCCCACTGCCGTGATGTGCAGCGGCGCATGGGCGCCGATGATCTGTACCACGCGCATCATCGTGTTGCCTTCGGAGGTGCGTTCGATATAGACCACTTCATCGTCGCGGCGCACCGACAGGTTCACGGTTTCACCCAGCGCCCGGTGCAGTTCATGCATGTGCGGCAGCGCTTCCTGGCGTACGCTGATGCGCGACTTCACCAGGCTGCCGAGTTCCACCAGCCGGATGCCCAGGCGGTACATGCCCGGCTCGATACGATCCACAAGCCGGTTGTCGACCATCACGCCGAGGATGCGGTGGGCCGTGGAAGGATGCAGTTTGGTGGCCGTCGCCAGTTGTTTCAGTGTTGCCGGCACCGTGTGCTGCGACAGGATGTCGAGCAGATGCATCATGCGTTCGATGACCTGGATGGAAGGTTTGGCGGTTTTTGCGGCCACGGGGATTGGGTGTTGGCGGAATGTGGGGGTAGGGTGCGGGTCAACGGGATTTTACATTATGAAATGCGGCTGGCAAGCCCGCCGGGCCTTGCCGTTTTCGCTAAACTCACTCCTCCCATGATCAAAACTTCCCTTCCACCCCCGCCTGCCGCCCCGGCCCCGAATTACATGACGCCGGAGGGTTATGCCCGGCTCAAACACGAATTGCTGCATTTGCTGGATGTGGAGCGCCCGGAACTGGTGAAAGTGGTGTCCTGGGCGGCGTCGAACGGCGACCGCTCCGAAAACGGCGATTACCTGTACGGCAAAAAACGCCTGCGTGAAATCGACCGCCGCATCCATTACCTGAACAAGCGGCTGGACAAACCGGAAGTGGTCGATCCCGCGACTCGCGGCGAGACCGACCAGATCTTTTTCGGCGCCACCGTGGATTACATCGACGGCAGCGGCGAGGCGCACACGGTGACCATTGTCGGCGTCGATGAGGTCGATACCGCGCGCGGCCATGTCAGCTGGATTTCGCCGATTGCCAGGGCTCTGCTGAAGCGGCGCGCGGGTGACAGCCTGAAGCTGGTGACGCCGGGCGGTGTTGAAGAGATTGAAATCACAGACGTACGTTATGTAAATACAGCACCACCGGATAGCGCATGACGGCCTCGCTGTTCGCTGCTTCCGTCGCAGCCTGGCGCGCCACCAACGGCATCCCGCGCCCGATCACGCCGCCGCTTGATGCGGTGGTAAAACTGTCCATCCGCGCGGTGGATGGCGCGCGCACCGCGGACACGCTGGGCGCCGATCGCGAGGGCACCGGCATTGTCATCGACAGCAACGGCCTGATCCTGACCATCGGTTACCTGGTGCTGGAAGCGGCATCGATACTGGTGATGACCAGCGACAACAAAATTTACCCGGCGAGTGTCGTCGGTTTTGACCATGCCACCGGTTTTGGTTTGTTGCGTGCTTCGCCGCCGCCCCCCTGCGCCCCGGTGGAACTCGGCGATTCAAGCAATCTCGGCGAACTGCAAAGCCTGGTCGTTGCCGGTCATACCGGCGCCGGCGGCGTCACTGGGGCTGCGCTGGTGTCGCGGCGCCGCTTCACCGGCTGGTGGGAATACATGATCGATGATGCCCTGTTCACCGCGCCGCCGCGCTACGAACACAGCGGCGCCGCCCTGTTCGACGGCAACGGCCGGCTGGTCGGCATTGCCTCGTTATGGGTCAGCGATGCGCTCAATGCCGGCGTCGCGTTTCCCGGCAACATGTTCGTGCCGATCAACCTGCTGAAGGATGTACTCGACGACCTGGTGAGTGATGGCCGCCGCCGCGGCGCCGCGCGGCCCTGGCTGGGACTCAACACCGAGGAGGTCGATGGACACCTGATGGTCACGCGCGTGCTGCCCGATTCGCCGGCCGACCTGTCCGGCCTCAAGCGCGGCGACATCATTCTCGGCATCGGCGGCGATTCCATCGGCAGCCAGAGCGAGTTTTACGAAAGCCTGTGGTCCAGCAGCGCCGGCGGCGACGTCACGCTGCACATCGTCCGCGACAAGGTGGTCAAGCACCTGATCGTGCAGACCAGTGACCGGCTGTCCTATCTGCGGCCGTGGCGCATGGTGTAAGTAGATTGCTGAGTGAGATTCATAAGTATTTGATTTTATTTAATATTTTATTTACCTGGGTTTTCCCTTCGATTCCCCGCATGTCGCCGCCGGTTTGGCCGCCGGGCGATAGTCATCGGGTGCGCCGGGAGGAATCGGCGGATTGCGTTTCAGCCCTTCCTGGAAATCGTGGATCATCCGGCGCAGCGGCGTGCGCGCCCAGCTCGCCGTGGTGTTGACGTCGGTTTCCTCTTTCGGATCCTGCACCAGGTTGAACAGCAGCGGCGATTCAAGATGGTTGGCGCCGGCATTGGGCTCGGGTTCCCAGACCAGGTGCAGTTTCCATTCACGCCATTTCGCGGCGCGCAATTCCGTCTTGATGTAAAACACCAGGCCTTCGCGTGCCGACTTTGAAGTTTTGCCGGTAAAAAAATCGAGCTGGTCGATGCCGTCGATCGGACGGTCTGCCGGCAGCGTTGCGCCGGCGACGCGCGCCAGCGTGGTGTAGAGGTCGGTCACCTGCACGATTTCGTTGGATACGCCGCCCGCGGCGATGTGCCCCGGCCAGCGCAGCAGGCAGGGCGCGCGCAGCCCGCCCTCCATCGAGGTGTGATAGGTGCCCTGCCACATGCCGGCCGAGCCGCGCCACGGCCGGCGGAATTCCGGGCCGTTGTCACTGGCAAAAATGAACAGCGTGTTGCCCGCGATGCCGAGCTTGTCCACGGTATCGACCAGTTGTCCGACGCGGTGATCCATTTCCACCATGGCATCGGCAAAATCACCGGCGCCGGTTTTGCCGGAGAAATCGAGATGCGGAATCGTCGGATAGTGCAGTTGCGTCAGCGGCACATAGGAAAAGAAGGGCTTGCCGGCCTTGTTTTGCCGCGTGATGAATTCCTGCGCGCGGCTGACCAGTTCACCGTCGATGCGGCGGCGCATGTCGAGGTCGTAGAGCGCGGCTTCGCGCGGGATTTCGCCGGCCCGCGCTTCCAGCACATACGGCAACGGCGTGACCTTCGGGTCATAACCCGCGGAACTGGTGAACATGCTTTCGTTGGTGGTGCGCGGGATGCCGTACCACTCGTCGAATCCGCGGTCCGTCGGAAAACGCCCCTTGCGGTCACCCAGGTGCCATTTGCCATGGATGGCGGTGGCGTAGCCCTGCTGTTTCAGCAGTTGCGCCAGCGTGATTTCCCAGGGAATGATGCCCTGCGGCAGACCCGCCGGCACCGACTGCAGCGCGCCGGTGCGGATCGGGTGGCGGCCGGTCATCAGCGCCGAACGTGTCGGCACACAATCGCTTTCGACATTGAAGTTGAGAAGCTGCAGCCCTGCCGCGGCCAGCGCATCGATGCGCGGCGTGGGCGCACCGCGCAGCAGCCCGCCGCCGTAACAGCCGGGTTCACCCCAGCCCAGGTTGTCGGCAAGGATCAGTACGATGTTGGGCGGGCTGGTGCTCATGGATTGGACTCCAATGAATTTTTTGATGATGTGTTTTGAAAGTGCAAGGGTAATCCAAAACCACTGTACGTCCACAACTTGCGTGGTGTTCTCGCGTAAATTTCCCAAGTACGCCAGAATCGGAAAAAATATGGCCGCTGTTCCGGCGCGCCGACATCCATTACCGAGGAGTCACGATATGCAAACACGGCAAGCACCGTTATTTGCGCGCTTGTGCGTTATCACCTGCGGCGCTGTGCTGGCCCTGGTCTTTGTGGCGGCACATGCCGCCCAGGGCTGGCAGCCGACCCGTCCCGTGGCCTTCATCGCGGGCTCGGCTCCGAGCGGGAGCCTTGATCTCACAGCGCGCGTGCTGCAAAAAATCTGGGATGAAAAACGCACCATAGGTTCACCGGTGATCGTCGTCAACAAACCGGGTGCGGGCAACGGCATCGCCTGGAGTTATCTCAATGATCGAGGCGCCGATGGCCATGCCATCGCCATTGGCACCACCAACCTGGTGTCCAACCCGGTGATGGGGGCGCACAGCATCGGCCATCGCGACGTGACGCCGCTGGCACTGCTGTTTGATGATTATTTCATCCTGCTGGTGCGCGCGGACTCTCCGCTGAAGACCATGGCTGACGTACGCCAGCGCCTGCTCAAGGATCCCGCCGCGCTGGCCATCGGTTTTGGTCCGGGGCTGGGCGCCGGTTCGCACACCGCGGCTGCGGTCACCGTGAAAGCCATGGGTGTTGATGTGACCAAGGGGCGCTGGGTGCCGTACCGCTCGGCTGGCGAGGCGATCACCGCGATGCTCGGTGGCGAAATCGAAATTGTCAGTGGTACCGCAGCCAACGCACCACCGTTCATCAACGCCGGCCGTGTGCGTGCGATTGGCATCATCGCACCCCAGCGCATCTGGGGATCGCTGGCCAATGTGCCGACGATCAAGGAGCAGGGCGTCAACGCAGAATTCACCAACTGGCGAGCCGTGCTCGGGCCCAAAGGCATGCGCCGGGAGCATGTGGCGTTCTGGGAAAAGGCTCTGCAGGAAGCGACATCATCCGAACAGTGGCAGAAGGATCTGGAACGCAATTTCTGGAAAGCGAATTTCATGACTGGCGCCATATTGGCCGGATTCCTTGACCGGCAGGCGCAGGAATTCCGCGGTATTTGGGCGAGCATCGGCACCAAAAAGTAAGCAGCGGCCCGCCCGCTTGCCGGACAACAGCGTTGACTTGCGGTCCGGTCATGTTTTTTACGCCTGTTTTTTTGCGCGTATGATCGCGGCATGAAAGTCGGTCTGTTTGTCACCTGTCTCGTCGATCTGATGCGTCCTCGCATTGGCTTCGCCGCATTGGAGTTGCTGCAGGCCGCCGGCTGCGAAGTCATCGTGCCGGAAGCGCAGACCTGCTGCGGTCAGCCCGGCTACAACTCCGGTGACCGCGCTTCCGCGGTCGCGCTGGCGCGCAAGCTCGCGCGTGAATTCGCGGATTGCGAACATGTCGTCGCGCCCTCCGGTTCCTGCGCCGGCATGATCCGCGCGCATTATCCCGACTTGCTGAAAGACATTCCCGAAGCAGAACGCGAAGCACTCTCCGCGCTGGCGGGGCGCACGCATGAATTGACGGACTTCCTGGTGAATGTGATGCATTATCAGGGGAAGTCAAAAACATCAATAAAATCAATAACTTATCATGATTCCTGCTCGGGGCTGCGTGAACTCGGCATTAAACAGCAGCCGCGCGCGCTGCTGGCGCAGGTCGAAGGCATCGAACTGCGCGAGATGAACGAATGTGAACAGTGCTGCGGATTCGGCGGCACCTTCGCGATCAAGTTCGGCGACATCTCCGCGCATATCGCCGAACGAAAATGTGAAAACATCGCGGCCAGCGGCGCCGATGCCGTGGTGCTCGGCGACCTGGGCTGCATGCTGAACATCGAAGGGCGGCTGCGCCGGCGCGGGGACGCAAAGACGCAGGTGCTGCATGTGGCGGAAGTGCTGGCGGGGAAAACTTCCGGCTAGCCTTTGATGCATGGTGGGCAAAGCGCAGCGTGCCCACCATGCAACTCCGGCGGTGTCCGCGTGGGCACCCACCCTGCGCTTGTTTCCGTCATTCCCGCGCAAGCGGGAATCCAGGGGTTTTGAATTGCAGCGAGCGTAGCCGGTATGGAGCGTGCCCCGAAGGAAGTCACCCTGGGTGGCAGCGAAATACGGGGATTCGTATCTACGCCTTTTTCGGCATCCAGCGGTAAGCCTTCGCGCAGGCACCGCCCATCAGCATTGCACGCTCACTGTCACTAAGCCGATCCGTCAGCCGGAACGGCTCGACTGCCTGCTCGTAATTGACCACGGCAAACGCCCGCGTCCAGTCGGTTCCCCACAGGCAGCGCTCGAATCCCCAGGCATCAAACACGCGCGCCAGCGGATCCCAGATGTCGGGAAAGGGGTAGGGCTTCTGCGCCAGTGTGCAGGCGCCGCTGACCTTGATCACCAGGTTCGGGCGTTTCGCCAGTGCCAGCACCTTGGGCAGGTCGGCCCAGGGCTCTGCCGCCAGCGCGGCGGGTTCATGCGGCTGCATGATGCCGAGATGGTCGATGATGAAACGCGTCTCGGGATGGCGGTCGATCAGCGTGGTGCCGGCGTCGATATTGCCCCAGCACAGGATGTTCACCGGCAAGTCATGGCGCACGGCAGCGCGCAGGATGCGGTCCAGCTTCGGGTCATTGGGGTCGCGTCCGCCGTCTTTTTTCAGGATCACGCGGATGCCCACCGTGCCCGGGGATTTTTTCCAGTCGGCGATGACGTCCTCGACATCGGGACGATCGGGATCCACCGGTTTGACCAGGCCGAAGCGGCCGGGATGCGCGGTTAAGAATGTTCAATCGACAGGCTCGTTGGAGCATTAGTCTGATTTAGCACCAGAGGCCTTGATAATGGTGGCCCATTTGGCGATTTCATTCTTGATGTGTGTGGCGGCTTCTTCCGGAGTGTTTGCGACCGGTACGAAACCAAGTGTATTGATCTTGGCCTTGACATCTTGCGCTTGTAAGATTCTTACGACTTCAGTATTGAGTCGCGCGACGATATCTTTTGGGGTGGCCGCAGGGGCGAGCAGTGCAAGCCAGCCGGTAATTTCGAACCCCGGCACTCCAGACTCAGCAATTGTTGGCAGTTCGGGCAATAAAGGCCATCGATGGCTGCTTGTGACTCCGAGCGCACGCAATCTGCCGTCTTGGATATGGCCGCGAACCTCTGGCGTGCTGGCGAACATTACCTGGACATGCCCGCCGAGCAGATTTGTGATGGCTGGCCCGCCGCCTTTAAAGGGGACGTGCAGCATGTCAACCTTGGCTAACGATTTAAACAATTCGCCTCCAAGGTGATGGGTAGTGCCAACACTGCCAGATCCGAAGGTAATTTGCCCCGGTCGAGCACGAGCCAGTGCAACCAGCTCTTTTACATTTTTTACCGGCAATGAAGGATGTACTACTAGGATATTTACCGAAGACGTGTTGATGGTTACAGGAGCAAAGTCAGCCACCGGGTCATAAGTCATCTTGGGAAACAGGCTGACATTGATGGCGTGGGTGATCGGTACATTCAGCAGGGTATATCCGTCAGGCGCTGCTCGGGCTGCGAGTTCGGCGCCGATATTCCCACTCGCACCCGGTCGATTATCAATAACGACGGGCTGGCCCAGGGACTGACCAAGGGCGGGCGCGATCAGGCGCGGTACGGCATCTGCGCCGCCCCCCGGCGGAAATCCTACGATGATGCGTATTGGCTTGGAGGGGAACGTTTGTGCGCTGCATACAGTACTGCCAAGCACAGCAATGCCCATGATGATGCTTACGATTGTCGTGTTCTTCATGGAATTCTTTCATCTTTTGTGTTCTGACAAAATGGACCCGAGGGGGCAGACCCGATTTTTTCACTTTTCTCCCAACTTCAATTCTTGTCAAACGAGCCAAGCTTTACCACTTTTTGCCACCGAAGCGATTCTGAGCGCACGTAATTGTTGAACTCGTCTACGGGTGTGCCACGTGCCTCTGCCCCCTGATTGGCAAGGTTCTTAACAACTTCAGGAAGTTGAACTATCTTAGTTATTTCTTGATTAAGACGGGCAACAATATTGCTGGGTGTGCCTGTTGGCGCTGACAACCCCCACCACGTCAAATACTCGACTTCTGGGTAGCCGGCCTCGGCAATCGTTGGTGTATTTGGAATGGAACTATCGCGACGGGAGCACGTGATCGCCAGAATCTTCAGTCTGCCTGATTTTGCGAAAGGAGCGGCTGCTGCCAGATTAGGCATTGCAATTGCGACTTCACCGCTGAGCAGGGCTGTCATGATGGGGGCGCTGCCCTTGTAGGGAACATGCAGCATATTGACGTCTGCAGTTTGCCTTAACAGCTCTCCCAGCATGTGAGCTGAAGTTCCGGATCCCGAGGAGGCATAACTGATTTCTCCGGGTTTTCTACGGGCAATATTGACGAGTTCCTTCATCGTTGTTGCGGGCACTGAAGGGTGGGCTGCGATTAGCAGGCAGGAGGTGGCGATCGTCGAAATATGTACAAAGTCCCTGACCACGTCGAACGGAACCTTGGCAAGTGCTGCTGCGGTGATCATGGTGCTACTGCTGCTTAGCAATGTATAGCCATCAGGGGATGATCGGGCAACGAATTCAGAGCCAATATTTCCGCTGGCCCCCGCCCGGCTTTCCACGATGAACTGCTGCCCCATCGCGTCGGAGAGTTTTTGGGCTGTAACGCGCGTTATGGAGTCGGCACCGCCGCCGGCGGGAAATGGCACGATGATACGTACGCTTTTTGCGGGGTACGTCGCGTTTTGAGCCATTGCGGGCGTTGACGCGGCAAAAGCGTAACCCAAGGCCGCTGCTAGTGTGATCAAAAAATGCCAGGAAGTCTTAGGCGACGGGTCGGTATGGGCGTTCCTCATGTTTCCTCCATTTATTGCCTGCGGGCTGCCCGCGTCGGTCAAATCGCAATCAATTGCAATGCCGTTACGGGTTGATTTTTTTTGCTTTATTTACTTTGATCTTGAAATTGTTACAATGCATATTGTATGCAATCATAAACGCGGGTATCCATAGGAAGCAATGGTTTCGATAAAACTCAATGCCGTTCCCATGCGGCGGCAGGTGCTGGATGGAATGCGGCGGGCAATTATTGATGGCGAACTTGCCCCGGGTGAGCGATTGCGAGAGGTCGATTTATGCGCCGCCAGTGGAGTGAGCCGCACTGTTATCCGTGAGGCGCTGCGTCAATTGGAAGCGGAAGGGTTGATTGTTGCGGCCCCCAACAAGGGGGCGATCGTGCGGGCGTTGACGCAGAAGGAAGCCCAAGACATTTACTGTATTCGTGGGATGCTTGAGGGGTTGGCCGCACGTTTTTTTGCAAAGAATGCTTCACTGAATCAAATTGAAATGCTTGCCCAGGAGCTGAAGCTTGTAGAGCAGGCCTACCTGACAGGAGATGTAAATCTGATACTCGACAGCAAGGATCGTTTTTACGAGTTGCTGTTCGAGGGAGGAGGCAGCGAAGTGCTCACTTCCATGCTGCGAATGCTGAATGCACGAATTTCCCGTTGGCGAGCGCTCGGGTTAAAACATCCGCAGCGATCGCCTAACCGTACGTCGTCGACTATTCGTGAGCTAAAGCTGCTGATCAAGGCGTTGCGTAGTCGTAACGCCGACGAGGCAGAGCGAATTGCGAAGGATCATGTGAACAAAACAGCCGTTGCTGTAATGCGCCTTCTAAATAATATATCAATTGAACAAGCGGCTTGACAGGTCGCCACACTCAGGTGGTCAGTTATTCCCCTTAAGTAATTCGCCGATTCGCTACCGATATTCATGGTTTTTACGTCTTTAATACACATGGGGGAAAGTAATGAAATTTGCACGTTATAACGTTAAGAGTGAGCCAACCAGCCTTGCCCGCACCGGAGCGCTGCTGGCCGGGGATGTGATGGTCGACCTCAAGGCGGCCTGCTCGAAATATTTGGTGGAAAAAGCTGGCGATACCCAAGGGCGCGAAGTCGTCGCATTACGCTGCGGTTCCAGTATTGTCGAATTACTGGGCAACGGAAATGCTGCGCTTGATCTCGTGGCTGCTGCGGCAGATTATCTGACGGCGCTTGCGCTCAGTGACCCTAATGCGATCGGTCTTGATGGTGAGCGGCTGTTCACGCCATTGCTTGAATGTCGACTACATGCACCGATTCGTCCCAGCAAAGTCATTGCAGTTGGGCGCAATTATCGGGAACATCTCCGGCAAGTTGGTTCGGATACGGAAATGAAAGTGCCGTCAGCATGGATCAAGGCAAATAACACCATCATTGGTCCTCATCGTGACATCGTGAAACCGGCATGTGTGAAACAGCTTGATTACGAAACAGAGCTGACTGTAGTGGTCGGAAAAAAATGCAAGAACATATCCGAGAGTAAGGCTTATGACGTCATATTCGGCTATATGGTTGCCAATGATGTGTCGGCGCGGGATGTGGTCAAGATCGAACGTATCGCGAAGAACCAGCTCTTGGGAAAAATGTTCGATACTTTCTGTCCGACCGGCCCGTGGATCGTAACCCGCGATGAAATCAAGGATCCGATGAACCTTAGGATTCGGACACGGGTCAATGGGAGGCTCCGCCAGGATGGATGTACTAAGGACATGATTTGGAACATTCCCCAATTGATTGCCTACGTTTCTCAAATGACCTTGGAGCCGGGTGATCTGATTACTACTGGAACGCCAGAAGGGCAGGCGTTGGGACAGGCCGAGGCCTCATCTTTGTATCTTCAAGCTGGCGATGTGCTTGATTCTGAAATCGAAGGGATCGGGATGCTGAAAAATAAGGTAATCGACGACCCCGTCAGGCAAGGGAGCTGGAAGTGGTAGCCGACCCGCGTTTTTTCCCGCGTAATGGGCGAGTAAATACCTCCAGTGCTTCGCTGTCTCTCGAAGAGCGTGATCGGCGTTGGAATGCGTTGCGTGCTGAAATGGATAAGAGTGGTATCGACTGTCTTTTGGTGTGGGGCAAGGGGCGCGGCCAGGGCGGAAACTGTCGGTGGATAGACAATTCAGATTCAGGCGATCGCGTACTCGTATTTCCGCGCAAAGGCAAGCCTGTCACCATGTGGGCGATTGCCAGCTGGACTCGCTGGTTCAACGAGTCATGCTGGGAGGACGTTGATTACCTTGGGCACGAAGGCAAAGACAGCACTGCTGCCGCACAGGTAATTTTGGATTACGGGTATGCGAAGGGCACTATCGGCGTAGTAGGACTGGCGGGTGGCGGCATGGGCGCAGAGGGATTCATACCCTATTTTACGTATGCCAACCTGAAAAAAATGTTACCCGATGCGAAATTCTGCGATGCAGGTGTAATTCTGCAGCGGCTCAGGATGTACAAGAGCGAAGAAGAACTTCGCCTGATCGAAAAGGCAGCCGAAATTGCAAATATTGAAGCTGATGCCGCGTTGCGCAACGCGAGCCCCGGGATTCGTGAGAGCGATCTTTACGCGATCATGACCTCCGCGGGATTGCATGCAGGAGCCGAACCGGTTCGTGATTACTACACCATCCTCTCCTCCGGTAAAGGGTACCCGACCAACCGGCGCCAAACGGATCGCCTCTTGATGTCAGGAGATATGCTGCAAATGGGGATCTATACACGCTACGGAGGTTATTGGGCGCATCCTCATTTGGCGATATCCTTGGGACCCATAGACCCCGAATATCTTCCTTTGCGCGAAGCAGTATATGAATCTACGCAAAATCTGCTCGCCGTGTTGAAGCCAGGCACGTCCTGGAAAGAGGTGGAGCGGGTAGCTGATGAGCCCATACTCAGGCGTGGCTACTATCATGAAATTACACAGGTTCATTCACTCGGAATCGACGGAACCGAGCCACCGGTCGCAGTAATGAGCGCCGGCCAGTTGCCCGATGCGGCAATAGCCCGACGCCGATCACCCGTTAAAGGTTCGATTCGGGATAACGACGAATGGCGGGATTTTGTCGCAACAGGGCCGAAGGCCGAGGAAATAATGGTTAAGCCTGGACTCATATTGGCGCTGGAAGTGAAAGCGACGGTGGAGGATCGCTTGTTTCTTGAATTCGGACCGCAGATTATCGTGACCGAAACCGGACCGAGAATACTGAATCCCGATGCGCTGGATGTTATCCAATTATGAGTGAAAATATTGAATCAGTTTAACCATTTGATCCGCTATGGACTTGGTTGAGTGATTCCAGTCTCGCAATTTTAATTCGCCGTTGTTTCGCCTGCGCAGCAATTCGCCTGATGCGCAATTGCTGCTGGTATTGGTCGCTTCCTGCCAACTCCTCGACTATCCATGCTGCCGTCACCGCAGCCCCGACCATTCGGCAATTCTGAATTTTCTTCAGTCGTGGGGATGCGAAGACGCAGGTGCTGCATGTGGCGGAAGTGCTGGCCGGAAAAACCGAAAGCCCGTGATCCACGGGCTTTTTTGATTATTTGGTTTTCGGCTTCCAGCCGTAGGCTTTGGCGCAGGCGCCGCCCATCAGCATTGCGCGTTCGCTGTCGCTCAGCTTGTCGGTCATGCGGAAGGGCTCGACCGCCTGATCGTAATTGACGACGGCAAAGGCGCGGGTCCAGTCGGTGCCCCACAGGCAACGCTCGAATCCCCAGGCGTCAAACACGCGCGCCAGCGGATCCCAGATGTCGGGGAAAGGGAAGGGTTTCTTTGACAGCGTGCAGGCGCCGCTGACCTTGATCACCAGGTTCGGGCGTTTTGCCAGCGCAAGCACCTTGGGCAGGTCGGCCCAGGGCTCTGCCGCCAGCGCTGAAGGCTCATGTGGCTGCAGGATGCCCAGATGATCGATGATGAAGCGGGTCTCGGGGTGGCGGTCGATCAAGGTGGTGCCGGCATCGATATTGCCCCAGCACAGGATGTTCACCGGAAAGTCATGGCGCACCGCAGCGCGCAGGATGCGGTCGAGCTTCGGGTCATTGGGATCGCGCCCGCCGTCTTTTTTCAGGATCACGCGGATGCCCACCGTGCCCGGGGATTTTTTCCAGTCGGCGATGACGTCCTCGACATCGGGACGATCCGGATCCACCGGTTTGACCAGCGCGAAACGCCCGGGATGGGCCTTCTGCACTTCCACTGCGTAACTCGCGTCGTAGCCGTACATCGAAAACGAAGAAATGAAAATCGCGCCGTCGATGCCCAGCCGGTCGAATTCGGCAACCATCTCGTCGCCGGTGGCGCTGGCCGGCCAGTTGGGTTTGGTCAGCCAGGGGCGTTTCGGGGTGTTGGCTTCGTAGGCGTGGATTTGAGAATCGATGATCATGCTCTAAAACTCCGGTGGGATTGTGGTTTGCGGGCCGCCCGCGGGCAAGGGTGATTGGCAGTAAGAAATTAATTATTGAATTATTTTCAGATGCATAACTGGTTTCAGACGCAACGGCAACTTTCCTGTTGTTCTGGTTATCCGGACTTTAACCATATGTACGCTACCGTACATCGAAATACGGGATGAATGAAATACTCTGAAAAACAACAATAAACCAATGGGGATTTCATGGGCGGCGCGTTTCACCCTGTTTTTTCGTCAGTGTCCAGGCTGCCTCATAACGAATGCCTGAATTGTGGTTTCGATTCCTGGCGTTTGCCTGCTGACCTTTCATCGCACGAGTCAAAAAACCTCAACGACTTCATTGAGCATCGCCGTCCGATCAGGCGATCCCAATATCTTTATCGCGCTGGTGCTCCACTGGAGTCGCTGTATGCCGTTAACAGCGGCTTCTTGAGGACGAGCGTATCAGACAGTCATGGACGCGAGCAGATTATCGGTTTTTCCATGACCGGCGAACTGGTCGGATTGGATGCTATCGGCGCAGGCAGTTATCTATGCGATTCGATTGCACTCGAAGACAGCAGCGTCTGTGGAATACATTTTTCCGATTTTGAGAAACTCGGACTTATTATCCCGGCGCTGCAACAGCACTTACATAGAGCAATGAGTACGGAAATTACGCGCGACCACGGCATCATGCTCCTGCTTGGCGCCATGAGCGCCGAAGAGCGTGTCATCATATTCCTGCTCAACATCTCAAAGCGATTCTCCACTCGCGGCTTCTCGGGGACATATTTCAGGTTGCCCATGACGCGGCGGGATATCGGGAGCTATCTCGGCCTCAAACTTGAAACTGTGAGTCGTGTATTTTCTCACCTTAATAACATCCACCTCATCTCAATAAATCATAAATCCATTGAAATCAAAAGCATTCCGAAATTGCAGCAGAGGATTGGAAGTCACGAAACACTCAGATCCTGAGCCCGGCGCACAAAATCAAAAACTTGTTCAGAACGTTCTGGGCTGCTTGATCTTGTGCGGTACGGATAGGTATCGAGTCAGAATGTGTTGCCACTGAATATTACGCCGACCAGGCCCTCAGGCAACATGCCACTTGATGCGTGATGGCTGCAGGCACCGCATGTTTCCCGGCCAGCGCCTCATTGATCCACGCCACGGTCACCGCAGCATCACGCCCATCCGGCAGCTCCGGATTTTCTTCCGCAGTTCCGCGCCATACCTCTGCCGTTTTCCCATCCAGCCATTCGACCACCGGCTCCCGCCGCGGATGCGCCACAGCCTCACCTTCCGCGCCACGCAGCAACAGGGCATCAGATGCATAAGACGTAAAAAACGCCCGCATGCGGTCCAGGTATTCGGGGTGGGTGACACTGACCAGGCGCACGGCCTTGGTGGTGAAGGGTTGCAGCATTTTGACCAGCGTATGCCCCGAGCTGCGCAGGCCGATGTCGCGGCGCAATTTCAGTACGCGGGCCAGTGATGGTGCCAGGGTGTCGATGGCGAGCACCGCGAGTTTGCGTTCTGTGAGCTGTTGTTCCGCTTCTGCGATGGAGCCGGCAGGGGTGATGCCCATTTCCTCAAACACTTCAATCGTAGTGACGCGACCCGGATCATCGGGCACGCCGTGCACCAGTACCGGCACACCTTCGCGCGCGACCAGCGAGGCGAGCAGAGGCGTCAGGTTGGGTAGTTGCCGCGCGCCGTTGTAGGCGGGAATCACCAGCGGCACGCTGCCGTTGGGGGCTTTGAGGTGCGGGTAGCTGGTTTCGCAGGCTTCGAGGAAGCCGGCGAGTTCTTCCAGTGATTCGCCCTTGATGCGCATGGCGATCAGCACCGCGCCGAGCTGCAGCGGCGGGATTTCGTCGTTCAGGATTGCGCTGAACAGGGCCTTGGCGTCTTCGCGCGACAGGTCGCGGGCGGCGTTTTTGCCGCGGCCGATGTCCTTGATGTAGCCGGTGAGTTGTTTGTGGTCCATG
>CAMBCD010000019.1 GCA_945863085.1 Bordetella parapertussis | reverse complement strand
GCGCCCGATGCGGGCCGGGGGCGGTGCATGAACATACTCGCGATCGACATCGGCAATACCCGGGTCAAGTGGGGTTACAGCGAGGCCGGCGGCGGGGTGCGCCAGGGCTGGGTGGCGACGTCGCGCGCCGGCGAACTCGCTGCGGAGTTTGCCGCAATGCCGGTGGCGCAGCGCACGGTGATTTCGAATGTCGCCGGCGCTGCGGCGCGGGTGCAGGTTGCCGCGGCTTTGAGCAGCGCGGCAGCAGAGCCGTGGTGGATCACCAGTACTGCGGCACAATGCGGCGTCAGCAGCGGTTACGCGGAACCGGAAACCCTGGGCCCGGATCGCTGGGCGGCGCTGATCGGCGCCTGGCACCTGACCCAGGCGGCCTGCGTGGTGGTGAATGTCGGCACCACCATGACCGTGGATGCACTGAGCGCCGAGGGTGTGTTCCTCGGCGGCTGCATCGTGCCCGGTGCGACACTGATGCAGGATGCGCTGGCGCGTGATACCGCCAACCTCGCCGCACGCGAGGGGGCGTTCAGTTATTTTCCCGACAATACCGGGGACGCGATATTCAGCGGGGCGGTCAATGCGCTGGCCGGCGCCGTTGACCGCATGGTGCGTTATCTGGAAGAGAGCACGGGGGCCTTGCCGCCGGTGGTGTTGTCCGGCGGCGGCCTCGCATTGATCGAAAAACGGCTTAACGCAGCGGTGACGGTTGTGGATAATCTGGTGCTGGAAGGATTGCTGCAGATTGCGCTGCAGCCTGAAATGAGCCCCCGATGAGAATTCTGTTGCTGCTGTTGTTGCTCGGCAATCTTGGATTTTTTGCCTATCACCATTTTCTGGGTGAGGCCGACGGGGCTGCGGCGCAGATTGCAGCCCTGCAGATCAGTCCGGAGAAAATTGTTCCGGTTGGCGTTGAAACGGTGTCGTCGGTTGCGCCGCCTTCCGTTTCTGCTTCGGTCCCGGTTCCGCTTGCCGTGGCCTTACTGCAATCCGCACCGAAAACTTGCGCCGAATGGGGGCCGTTTGCCGGCTCTGAAGTCGCACGCGCCGATGCGGCATTGACCGCGCTGGGTTTGCCGGGCGGGGCGCAGCGCCGGGTTACCGAGGTGGATGGATACTGGGTGCACATGCCGCCCATGAAAACCAAGGGCGAGGTGGATCGCAAGGTCGGTGAACTGAAGGCGCTTGGGGTGACGGAATTTTTTGTGGTCACCGATGCCGGACAATGGCGCAACGCGGTGTCGCTGGGCCTGTTCAAGAACGAGGATGCGGCAAAAACCGAACTCGAACGCCTGCGCGGGCTGGGTGTGCGGTCAGCCAAGATCACGCGGCGCGAACGTTTCCTGAAGCAGGTGGTGTTTGTGGTGGGCGACCCCGCTGTGGCGACGCTGGCGCGGCTGGCGGAGTTGCAGAAGGACTTTCCCGGGGCAGAAATCAAGACCGGGAGTTGCCCGGTCAGCGCCCCGGCAAAACCATAAAAATACCAATAAAAACAAATACTTACGAATATTTATAAGTAAGCGGGTGCTTACTTATTGGGGCTGGCGCTGCGCACCCTGGCCAGTAATGCGGTGGTCGAACGCTGGTGGGCAAAGGCGATGGAATGCACTGTGCCTCCCCAACTGCGCACCTCGCGCGCGCCGACAATGGCGTCTTCTTTCCAGTCGCCGCCCTTGACCAGCACGCCGGGTTTGAGCGCGAGGATCAGTTCCAGCGGCGTGTCGGCGTCGAACCAGGTGACCAGGTCCACGCAGGCCAGTGCGGCGACCACCGCCGCGCGGTCGGCGAGCGTGTTGATCGGGCGGTCGTCGCCCTTGCCCAGGCGTCTGGCGGAGGCATCGCTGTTCAATGCGACGATCAGGCTGGCACCCAGTGCGCGTGCCTGGGCGAGGTAGCTGACGTGGCCGCGGTGCAGGATGTCGAACACGCCGTTGGTGAACACCAGCGGCCGGGCAAGTTGCGCGGCGCGTGGGACGGCGTCGGCGGGGGCGCAGATGCGCCGTTCGAAATCGGGAGTGTCGTGCATGAGGCCGCAGTCTACGCGGGCGCGCGGGCGGCGACAAACGGCCGCTGCGCGGGCCGCCGAGTTCAGGTGAAGGTGCTTGCCTTGCGGAAGCGGTTCAGGTCCTTCACCGATTCGAATTTTTGCCCGAACAGCAGCGACAGATTGTGCAGGATCACCGTGACCACTTTCTGCTCCCAGTCGCGGTCGAAACGGATCTGTTCATCCAGCCAGCGCTCCAGCCAGGCCGGATCCGGGAGTTTGCTCTGCACGGTGTCGTTGGGGAACAGGCTTTTGTTGACGTGCAGGCTGGTCGGATGCAGCGGTTTGCCGCTGCGCCCGGAACTGGCCATCAGCACGCCGACCTTGGCGAAGGCCGCACGTGCCGATTCGCCGACGGTGTTCAGTGCGCGTTTCATGTACTGCAGGTAGGCGCCGCCATGGCGCGCTTCGTCGCGCGCGATCAGGTTGTAGATGTGGCGGATCACCGGTTCGGTATGCCATTGCATTGCGCAGCGGTACCAGTGGTTGAGCCGGATCTCGCCGCAGAAATGCATCATCAGGGTCTCCAGCGGCGGCGCCGGGTCGAAGGCAAAACGCACCGCGTGCAGTTCCTCCGGGGTCGGCGCAAATTCCGGGCGGAAACGCCGCAGGTAATCGATCAGCACCAGCGAATGTTTCTGCTCTTCGTAGAACCACACCGACATGAAGGCAGAGAAATCGCTGTCGTGCTGGTTGTCGCGCAGGAACATTTCGGTGGCCGGCAGCGCCGCCCATTCGGTGATCGCATTCATCTTGATGGTCAGCGCCTGCTCGTCGGACAGTTGCGAACCGTCGAAACTGTCCCAGGGGACATCGTCGGCCATGTTCCAGCGGATGCGTTCCAGCGATTTGAAAATCTCCGGATAGAGCATGTGGCTGGTCGTGACAAACTCGGTATTGGGCTGCATCAGGGGCTCCTTGGCCTCGCGGGCAGTGGGGGACATATTATGGTCACGCAATTGTTGCCGGAATGTTGCCGGTCACGGCGGCACGCAGTCAGCGCTGCGCATGCTCGACGCGCCAGCGTTCCAGTGCATACCGCATATCGTCGAATGAACGCAGCAGCAGGGTGCCTGCGGGCACTTTGCGTACGCGCGCCAGCGCGCCGCCGCCGCCCCACACCTCGATGCCCTCGGGCAGCAGCGCACGCAGTTCGGACAGTCCGGCAAGTGCAGCGTTCTGGGTGAAGGCGCTGCTGAAGGACAGCGCCACCACATCGGCCCGATAGGCCGGCACCGCGTTCTTGATGTCGATGATCGGTGTTTCGGTGCCGAGCGCGACACAGGCGCCGCCCTCGGCGACCAGCACGGCCTCCACCATCAGCAGACCGATGCGGTGTTTCTCGCCCGGCAGCGATGTCAGCAGCACCCGGGGTGCTGAACCGCGGCCCGGCTGGGCAATGATCGCGTTGCGCAGAATGTTCTGCACGTGTTCCGAATACAGGTGTTCGTCGAACACGGCGATCCTGCCGGCAAGCCAGGCTTCGCCGATCCAGTGGTTGAGAGCAGCCACGGTTTCGGTGACGAAACGCAAAAGTCCCTGTTTCATCAGGGCCTGCATCAGTGCGTTGCGGAAGCTGTCGGTGTCATGGCTCAACAACAGATTGAGCAAAGCCGCGATTTCCGGCGGTGGTGCTTGTTCAGGTGCGCGTGACGCGATCAGCTGCGCGAGTTCGACATTGCTTTGGTTGATGATCTTGCCCGGCCGGTGGCCGTAATCGATCAGCAGGCGCAGCAGGCGCAGTTTTTCGAGCTGGCCTGTCGAATACAAACGCTCGTCGTGCTGATCCCGTACCGGTGCGGGAAAACCGTAACGGCGTTCCCATACCCGGAGGGTGTCCTTGGACAGGCCGGTATCGCGTTCTACAGCGGCGATGTTGTAGAGGGCGTCATCGGCCAGGTCGGCGGCTGTTTGCATATTGTCTTGGACAGAAGTGGCTTTTATAGCCTGAAAATGGGAATTTTTGCCCGTTATAGGCATCATTGACCTAGACATTATTGGTCAACGATTCGACAAAGTCAACGCGCCGCCCGGGAATTCCGGCAGCGCGCCCATCAGCCGGCATTTCTGTCATGGACATCCAATGAGCGTTATTTTGCAGCGCCTGTGCGTCAGGGCATCACCATGAAGCGGGGACAGCAGTGTCCGCCGGCAGGACAGCGCATAGCCGTGATCGGCGCCGGCATTGCCGGGCTGTCCGCTGCCTGGCTGTTGTCGCGCGCCCATCACGTGACCCTATTCGAGGCCAACGACTATCTCGGCGGCCATACGCATACCGTAGAGGTCACGCTGGACGGCGTGACCGCGCCGGTCGACACCGGTTTTCTGGTGTTCAATGACCGCACTTATCCCAATCTGATCGAGCTGTTCAACCACCTGGGCATTGCGTCCTGCGCCAGCGACATGTCGTTTTCGGTGCGTATTGCCGCCGAAAACATCGAGTGGGCGGGCAGCAACCTGGCCGCCGTGTTCGCGCAGCGCCGCAACCTGCTGCGGCCGAAGTTCTGGGGCATGTTGTCCGACATCCTGCGGTTTAACCGCGAGGCGACCGCCATCGCGCAGAACGGCGGCAGCGCCTTGCTGACCCTCGGCGAATTCCTTGCCGCCGGGGCTTACGGCCGCGCCTTCCGCGACTGGTACCTGTTGCCGATGGCCGGCGCGATCTGGTCGTGCCCGGCGGCGGCGATGCTGGATTACCCGGCGCGGACATTTTTTGCGTTCTGTGCCAACCACGGTTTATTGCAGGTCAGCGACCGGCCGCAATGGCGAACCGTGATTGGCGGTGCGCGAACCTATGTGGACCGACTGGCAGCGGAGATCGGGGAGGTGCGCGTCAACACGCCTGTGGCTGCCGTGTCACGCGGGCCGCGCGGTGCAACGCTAACGCTGGCCAGCGACGATATACAGCAGTTTGACGCCGTGGTGCTGGCCTGCCACAGCGATCAGGCCTTGCGCCTGCTCGGTGATGCCGACGCGGCCGAACGCGAGGTGCTCGGCGCGATTCCTTACCAGGACAACAGCGTGATCCTGCACACCGACGAGCGTTTTCTGCCGCGGTCGCGTGCCGCATGGTCGGCATGGAATTATCACGCGGACGACAGCGCGGCGCAGCCGCAGCCGGTGGGTGTCAGTTACCTGATCAACCAGCTGCAACCACTGCCATTCCGGCAGCCGGTCATCGTCACGCTGAATCCGGGCGAGGAGCCGCGACCCGCCAGCATCATCGATCGTTATACCTATGCCCATCCGGTGTTCGACCAGGCCGGTATTGCCGCGCAGGCGCGTTTGCCGCAGCTGCAGGGCCGGCGCAATACCTGGTTCTGCGGCGCCTGGGCCGGTTACGGTTTTCACGAAGACGGGCTGAAGGCCGGCATGGCGGTGGCTGCGGGCCTGGGCGTTGTTGCACCGTGGCTGACGCAGGATCAGGCATTGAAGGTCGCGGCATGAACAAGGCCGCACTTTTTTACACCGGGGAGGTCATGCATCGCCGCCTCGCGCCTGCGGTGCATGCTTTCCGTCACGGGGTATTTTTCATGCGCCTGCGCGTCGATGCGCCGCCGGAACGCTGGCCGCTGCTGATGTCGCGCAACCGCTGGAACCTGTTCAGTTTTCATGATGCCGACCATGGTCCCCGCGACGGCGGCGCGCTGGAGCCGTGGCTGCGCGAGCTGCTTTCCCGCAACGGGCTGGATTGTGCTGACGGCGCGATCTGGCTGCAGGCGTTTCCGCGCGTGCTGGGTTATGTGTTCAACCCCGTCAGTTTCTGGCTGTGCCACGACCGCAGCGGTGCACTGCGTGCGGTGCTCGCTGCCGTCAGCAACACCTTCGGTGAGCATCACCATTATCTGGTGGCCCATCCGGACGCGCGGCCGATCACCTCCGGCGACTGGCTCAAGGCACGCAAGGTGTTCCACGTCTCGCCGTTTTTCCCGGTCACCGGCGAATACCGTTTCCGGTTTACCGAAGCCGGTGCGCGTTGCTGTTTCCGCATTGATTACGACGACGGCCGCGGTGCACGGCTGCTCACCAGCGTGGGCGGCGTTGCAGCACCGCTGCGCACCGCGGCCCTGGCACAGGCATTTTTCCGTTATCCCTGGATGACGCTGGGCGTGATGCTGCGCATCCATTACCACGCGCTGCGCTTGTGGCTGAAGCGCGTGCCCTTTTATTCCAAACCGCTGCCGCCGGCAGAGAAAATCACCCGATGAACAATGTACTGACCAATTCCGTCCAATCCCGCCCCGAACCTGCGGCCGCGCGCTGGTTGTTCCGCTTGTTGTCGCAATTGCATTGCGGCAGCATCGAACTGCATTGCCCGGACGGCCGTAAATTATTTTTTTCCGGCACAAATCCCGGACCACAAGCCACGCTCACGCTGCATGACTGGAATGTCTGCGGCGACATGCTGAGCCGCGGCGACATCGGTCTGGCCGAGGCGTACATCGCCGGCCGGGCCGATTCCGCCGACCTGATGCAACTGCTGCTGCTCGGCGCACTGAACGAACAGGCGATCGAACAGGCGATCCACGGTCGCTGGTGGGCGACGCTGGCGTACCGGTTGCGGCACTGGCTGCGGCCTAATTCCCGCCGTGGCAGCCGCAAGAACATCCACGCCCACTACGACCTGGGCAACGATTTTTACCGGTTGTGGCTGGATCCGACAATGACCTATTCGGCGGCGCTGTTCGAGGGCGATGCCGCGCGCAGCCTGGCCGGGGCGCAGGCCGCGAAGTACGCGCGCATCCTGCGCGCTCTCGAAGCGCGCCCCGGACAGCACATCCTGGAAGTCGGCTGCGGCTGGGGGGCATTTGCCGAACAGGCGGCGCGCGCGGGCTGCCGCGTCACCGGCATCACCATTTCACCGGCACAGCTTGAATACGCGCAGCAGCGCATTGCCGCAGCGGGACTGCAGGACCGGGTGGATCTGAAACTGCTGGATTACCGCGACCTCGATGGACAGTTTGATCATGTGGTGTCGATTGAAATGTTCGAGGCCGTTGGCGAAAGTTACTGGCCGGGTTATTTCGCGATGCTGCGCGACCGCCTGCGTCCGGGCGGTCGCGCCGTGGTGCAGTCGATCACCATCGCTGACGCCAAATTCGAGCGCTACCGCAGCGGCACCGATTTTATCCAGCAATACATTTTTCCCGGCGGCATGTTGCCGTCGCCCGGCCGGTTTCGCGAGGTGGCTGCGGCGCAGGGACTGGCGGTGGCCGAGATGCATGACTTCGGTCTCGATTACGCGGAAACGCTGCGCCACTGGCATGAACGTTTCAACAGTGCGGCGGTGCAGGTGCAGGCGCAGGGCTTCGATGACCGTTTCATGCGCACCTGGCGCTTTTATCTCGCGTACTGCGAGGCCGGTTTCCGCGCGCGGGCTACCGGTGTGATGCAGGCGGTGCTGCAGCATGCTTAAACCCGCTGTGTTCAGCCTGCTGTTGTTGCTTGCGGCGCCCGCGGCTGCGGCAGCGCCGGTGGAATTACCGGCCGCTGCCTGCAAGCTGCTGCAGACCTGCCGCCTGATTGGCCAGGGGACCTTGCGCTGGTGGGGTTTCCACGTCTATGACGCGGCCTTGTGGTCGCCGAACGGCCGCTGGCAGGCGCAGGCGCCGTACGCACTGGATATCCGTTATGCGCGGCGTGTGACCGGTGCGCAACTGGCGGAAACCAGCGTCGATGAACTGCGCCGTCTCGGCATCGGCGACGAAACGGCGCGCGCGCGCTGGGGCGTTGCGATGAAGCGGCTGTTCCCCGATGTCGGGCCGGGCAGCCGGCTGATCGGCGTCCATGTGCCGCAGCGCGGCGCGCTGTTTTATTCGGCCACCGCGTATCTCGGCGTGATCGAAGAGCCGGAGTTTGCGCGCGGTTTTTTCGCGATCTGGCTCGACCCCCGCACGCAGACGCCGGAACTGCGCACCGCCCTGCTCGGACGCGATGGCCCGGCTGAATAACCGCGAACTGGCGGCTTATGCGGCGGCGGCGCTGCCACTGGCCGCCGCCGCGCTGCCGGTGTACGTGCATGCGCCGAAGTTTTATTCCGGACTGGGACTCGACCTGGCGTTGATCGGCGTGTTGTTGCTGGCGGTGCGCCTGCTTGATGCCGTCAGCGATCCCCTGCTCGGGCTGTTGGCGGATCGGGTGCCGCAGCGCTGGGGCGGACGAAAAGCCATGCTGGTCGCGGCAGTGCCGGCGATTGCGGCGGGCATGTGGCTGCTGTTTCACCCGCCGGCCAACAACGGCAGCGGACTGGCGACATGGCTGGTGCTGTCGCTGATCCTGGTCTATCTCGGATTGAGTGCAGCCAGCATCAGCTATTTTGCGCTGGGCAGTGCCTGGTCGCGGGACTATGCCGAGCGTACGCGGATCACGGCGGCGCGCGGCGCCGCGGCGTTGACAGGGGTATTGCTCGCAGCGGCGCTGCCGGAATGGCTGGCGCAGCGTTATGGCACCGCCGCAGGGCTGGAAATGTTCAGCATTGCGTATGCGCCCTTGCTGGTCGCTGCGGTTGCACTGACGGTATTCGCCGGGCCGCGGGTTGAGGTGGCCGCCGTCACCCGGCCGTTGCGGATCGGGGAGGTGCTGCGGCCATTGCGCAATCCGCGGTTCCTGCGGCTCGCGGCAATTTTCCTGGTGAATGGAGTGGCCGCAGCGATTCCGGCCACGCTGGTGTTGTTCTACGTCGCCGATGTGCTGCAGCGGTCGGACCTGACGGCGGTGTTCCTGGTGCTGTATTTCATCGCTGGCGCCGCCGGCATGCCGGGATGGGTGCGCATTGCGGCGCATATCGGCAAGGCGCGCGCCTGGCTGCTGGCGATGGTGCTGGCGGTGGCGGCATTCATCTGGGCCTGGTTCCTCGGCCCCGGCGATGTCGCCGCATTCGCCATCGTCTGCGTGCTGTCGGGACTGGCCTTCGGTGCGGATCTGGCGCTGCCTGCCTCGCTGCTGGCGGATGTCATCGACGATGACGAGGGGCGCGACGGGCGGCCTGACGGCGCCTATTTCGGGATCTGGCATTTGCTCGAGAAACTTGCACTTGCGCTGGCGGCAGGCCTGGCGTTGCCGCTGTTGCAGGCGCTGGGTTATGTGCCGGGTGCTGTTGCCGGCGCGGGATCTGCGCTGCCGTGGGTCTACGCGCTGCTGCCGTGCGCGATCAAGCTGGCGGCGGCAATGATGTTGTGGCTGTCTGCGCCGGAGTCGGTGCGCACGAAAATTTTTGTGACTGGAGATGCACCATGAAAACCTGGCGGGCCGCACTGGCCCTGATGCTGTTTGTGCTGGCGGGTTGCGGCTCCGTTCCCGTGCAACATTACCGCGATGAGCGTCCCGTGCTCGACCTGCGTCGTTATTTTGACGGCACGATCGATGCCTGGGGCATGTTCCAGGATCGCAGCGGCAAGGTGGTCAAACGCTTTCATGTGCGGATCGACGCGAAATGGGCGGGTGACACCGGTACGCTGGATGAAGATTTTGAATATGCCGACGGCACACGCAGCCGCCGGGTGTGGACCATCACCCGGCTCGACGAGCACCGCTATCGCGGGACTGCGGCCGACGTGGTCGGGGAGGCGCGCGGCGAAGCTTACGGCAATGCACTGCGCTGGCAATACGTGCTGAACCTCGAGGTCGACGGCAAGACCTGGGAGGTGGATTTTGACGACTGGATGTATCTGATGGATGACCGGGTGATGCTCAATCGTTCGGTGATGAGCAAATTCGGCGTCTACCTCGGCGAAGTGACGCTGAGTTTCCGCAAACGAACATGAGGCCAATGTCATGAGTCTGAATCAACCGATCCGTGACTGGCGCGGCAAAAGGGTCTGGGTCATCGGTGCCTCGAGCGGCATCGGTGCCGCGCTGGCGCGTGCGTTACTGGCGCAGGGCGCGCGCGTGGCCTTGTCCGCGCGCAGCGCGCCCGGCCTGGCAGAGATCGCCGCAACGCCCGGCGCAACCGCGCTGGTACTGCCGCTGGATGTCACGGATGCCGCCAGTGTTGCACCGGCCTTGCAGCAGGTGGTGTCAGCCTGGGGCGGCATTGACCTCGTGGTGTGGTGCGCCGGTTCGCACAGCCCCGTGCGGGCCTGGGAACTCGATGCGGCGGATGCGCGCCGCCTGGTCGATGTCAACCTGAACGGCGTGATCAACGGGCTGCCCGCGGTGGTGTCCCGGTTGCTGCAGCAGCATTCCGGCGGTATCGCCATCGTGTCCAGTGTCGCCGGTTACGGCGGTTTGCCGACGGCGCTGGTGTACGGCGCGACCAAGGCGGCATTGATCAATCTCGCGGAGACGCTGTACCTGGATCTGGCGCCTCGCGGCATCGCGGTGTACCTGATTAACCCGGGATTTGTCAAAACGCCGCTGACCGACAAAAATACCTTCAACATGCCGGCACTGATCAGTGCTGAAGAGGCTGCGCGCGAAATCATCGCCGGTTTCGCCCGTGGCAGTTTTGAAATTCATTTCCCGCGGCGATTTACGCGGTGGCTGAAACTGCTGCAGTTGCTGCCTTACCGCTGGTATTTCGCGCTGGTGCACAAAGGGACGGGAATGTGATGAGCGACCGCGTGGATGCGCTGGTGCATTTTTTCGAAACGCTGACGCCGCAATCCGTTTCCGGGCTGCAGCGCTTTTATGCCGGAGATTGCCGTTTCAGGGATCCGTTCAACGATGTGCACGGACACCATGCGCTGAAGGCAATCTTCAGCCACATGTTCGACCAGCTTGACGCGCCGCGTTTCATGGTGCGCGAACGCGTGATCGAGATGCCGCGCGTATTGCTGACCTGGGATTTCGAATTCCGCTTTCGCCGCTGGCAGCCGCGGGTCACGCAACGCATCCACGGCGCGAGCCTGCTGACTTTTGACGCCGCGGGCCTGGTGGCGGTGCATCGCGACTACTGGGATGCGGCGGAAGAGTTATACGAAAAATTGCCGGGGATCGGCGCCTTGCTGCGCCTGCTGAAACGACAGGGGCGCCCTGCGGCGCCCCTGAACTAGTGAAATAAGTATTTGTTTTTATTGATATTTTTAAGATAACTCAGTCCAAGTATTCGAATACCCGGACGACCTTGGTGACGCCGCCCGTGGTGCGCGCCACTTCGGTGGCGTCCGCCGCTTCCTGCTTTTTGACCAAGCCCATCAGGTAGACGACGCCGTTCTCTGTCACCACCTTGACGTGCACCGGGCTGAACTTGCGGGCATCAACGAAACGCGCCTTGACCTTGGATGTGATTACCGCATCGTTGGTGCGTGACTGCATCGCGGTGTTGCCCGCGACCTGCAGTTCGTTGAATACACTGCGCACGTTTTCCACTGCGCGCGCGATGCGTTCGGCCTCAGCCTTGGCGGCTGCGGTCGGCACCTCGCCGGTCAGCAGCAACATGCGGTTGTAGCTGGTGACGTTGATATGCGCATCCTTGAACTTTTCCGTGATGCGGCTGGATGCTTTCTGTTCGATGCCCTCATCCTCGGTCATCGTGCCGACGGTGCGCCGGTCTTCCGCGACCATCACTCCGGTTGCCACGGCACCGCCGACCGCCACCGCCGCGCATCCGGATATCACGGGCAGCAGTGCGATGCAGGCCAAGGTCAGAAAATTGCGCATTTAATCGACTCCTAAAGTTTATTCAACACCAAAAAATCACTCGACACCCAGGAGCAGGCAATCAATGCCGTCGCACAGGCAGTGCAGCGTCAGCAGGTGCACTTCCTGGATGCGCGCGGTGTTGGTCGCCGGCACGCAGATATGCACATCCTCCGCTTTCAGTATTTCACCCATCTTGCCGCCGTTGCGCCCGGTCAGTGCGACTACCCGCATGTCACATTCGTGTGCCGCCTCGATCGCAGCGACGACATTCGGCGAATTGCCGCTGGTCGATATGGCCAGCAGCACATCGCCCGCATGTCCCAGCGCCCGCACCTGCTTCGAAAACACCAGCTTGTAATCGTAGTCGTTGGCGATCGACGTCAGCGTCGAAGTGTCGGTAGTCAGCGACATTGCAGCCAGTCCCGGACGTTCGACCTCGAACCGGTTCAACAGTTCCGCAGAAAAATGCTGCGCGTCGGCGGCAGAGCCGCCGTTGCCGCAAGCGAGGATTTTCCCGTCCTGCTGCAGGCAGCGCACCATCAGCTGTACGGCCGATGCAATCGGCGTGGCCAATGCATCCATGCTCTGCAGTTTGAGATGGGCGCTTTCGGAGAAGTTTTCGCTGATGCGGCTGATCAGATCCATGGTGGGCGGTATTGTACTCTGAAGGGGGCTTGTGGATATCCGGGGGGCGTCAGCCTTCGATGGCATTGCGTATCCATTCGATACGCGGCGGTTCGCCGCTCACCAGTACGGCATCAAAGCGGCAGGGCGGCAGCGGGGAAACACCGGCAAGATAATGGCGCGCGGTTTTCAGCAGTTTTTCGCGCTTGGCTGCGGTGATGCTGGCAGCCGCACCGCCGTAGGTTTCACTGCTGCGGCTGCGTACTTCGACAAACACCACGGTCGGGCCTTCACGGGCGATCAGGTCGATCTCGCCATAACGGCTGCGGTAGTTCCTGGCGACAATGCGCAGGCCTTTGCCGTGCAGGAAATCGGCGGCGAGCGTTTCTGCCTGTTCACCGCGCGGGTTCACGTGGCGCCGGATTCACAGCGTGGGGGCGGCCTTCGCTGTAGCGGCCGGCGGCCAGTTCCCGCTCGATATGACCGTCAGCACCCAGCGTCAGCTGTCCGGTCACGCCGTCGAGGCGGATATCACGGATACCAGTGAGCAGAAGCTGGGCGATGCGCCAGGCGTCGATACCGAGCGCGTAAAGGCGTTCCAGTTCAAAGGCACCGTACGGTTTCGGGCGGGCGTAGACCATGACCGCGGTGTGATTGGGTTCGAGCAGCCAGGGCATGTCGACGAAATTCACGCCGGCCAGGTCAATTCCGGCGAGCGGCCCCGGATCGCCGGCATGTGCGCTGGATGTGGCATAAACCGGCGTTGCGCCGAGATACGGGCGTACGGTGCGGACTTCCGTGTAGCCCAGTGCCAGAAAATACATGTCGGCCGCGCTGCCGCTGCGCGCGACCGTCTTCAGCCTTTCCGGATCGGGCGCATAGGCAAGGTCAGCGGCCACTCTGCCGCCGAGTCGCATGAACTCACCGGCGAAGGCCGACTGCATGCGGCGTTCCACCGGACCGCCGCCGTTGACGGTGACCGCATTGCGGCGGCCGTCGCGCCAGGCGATTCGTGCCACTTGCCGTGCTTCCGTTTCGATCTGCAGGCTCAGCAGGTACAGGTTGCCGGGGTTGCGTCCGGTGCTGTCCGGTACGTTGAGCGCCAGGGTGGGTACCGGCACCGGTTCGCCGAAGGCCAGCGCGGTGACGGCGTCCCGTGTCAGCGGGCCTACGATCACTTGTGCGCCGGCGGCCACGGCTGTGCGATAACCTTCCAGCACATTGGCCACGTTTTCGGAGACCGCGTATTCGTGCACCGGCAGCGCCGTACCGCTTTGCGCCCTGGCTGCGGCCCGGAAGCCGTCGCGCAGCGCAGCCGCGTGCCGGCCGAATATTTTTGAATTCGTCGGCAGCAGCAGCGCGATGTGCGGCACCTGCGCCGTTGCAGCAACGGCGCCGGCTTGCGGCGTCGCATCGCTGGCCATTGCCGCGGGTGCTCCGTATAGTAGGCAGACGAATATGCGCGCGGCGATGTGCAGCATGTGCTGCAATGGGCGATGGATCATCCGGTAAATCCGGCAGTGGGACTGGGCGTGGACACAGATAGCGGAATGGTCAGTGACGGAATGATCAATGAGACGGCGGGGGTCAACAAGGCGACATTATATGTAGTCGCCACGCCCATCGGAAATCTCGGCGACATCACCCTGCGCGCGCTGGAGGTGCTGAAGGCCGCGGATGTCATTGCCGCCGAGGACACCCGGGTCACCATCCGCCTGCTCAATCGCCACGGCATCGCCGGCAAACTGGTGGCCGTGCACGAACACAATGAGCGCCGTGCCGCGGAACGCGTGACCGGCCTGCTGGCGGACGGCAAAACGGTGGCTCTGGTCAGCGATGCCGGCACGCCGGGCATTGCCGACCCGGGTGCGCAGGTGGTGGCTGCGGTGCGCGCGGCAGGTTATCCGGTAGTGCCGATTCCCGGCCCCAATGCGGCGGCAACGGTGTTGTCGGCCAGCGGCTTCGAGGCGAGCCGCTTCCTGTTCTGCGGCTTTCTGCCGGCACGCGCGGCGGAACGCCGCCGCGAACTGGAGGCGCTTGCAGCCCAGACCGCGTTGCTGGTGTTTTACGAGGCGCCGCATCGCGTCGCCGACTGTGTCGCCGACCTGTGCGCTGCGTTCGGCGGTGCGCGCCACATCGTCATTGCGCGCGAACTGACCAAAATCCATGAAACCCTGCATCGCTGCCGGCTCGATGAAGCCACGGGCTGGCTGGAGGCCGACGATAATCACCGGCGCGGGGAGTTCGTGCTGGTGGTGGAGGGCGCTGCAACTGAGCCGCAGCCGGCCGGACTGGATGCCGAGGCCGTGCTGAAAACCCTGCTCGCCGAGCTGCCGGTGAAACAGGCGGTGGCGCTGGGCGTGAAACTCACCGGCGGCAATCGCAACACGTTGTACAAACTTGCGCTGATGCTTAAAAGTAAAAGTCAGGATGAAACATGAGTCGCAGCAATTTACTGTTGTCCATGCACCGTTTACCATGCAAGCCGTCATGAACGCATCTATCGACACTCTTACCATCACCCGCCCCGACGACTGGCACCTGCATCTGCGCGACGGTGCTGCGATGCGTGATGTGCTGCCGCATACTGCTGCGCGGTTTGCCCGTGCCATCGTGATGTCGAACCTGAAGCCGCCGGTGACCACTACGGTGCTGGCGCTGGCCTACCGCGAGCGCATTCGTGCGGCGCTGCCGGCAGGCGGCCGCTTCGAGCCACTGATGACGCTATACCTGACCGACAACACGCGGCCGGAAGAAATCGACCGGGCAAAAAAAAGCGGTGCAGTACATGCGGTGAAATATTACCCGGCGGGCGCAACCACCAACTCCGACTCCGGCGTGAGCGCAATCGAGAAATGTTTTCCGGTGCTGGCGGCCATGGAAAAAGCCGGCATGCCGCTGCTGGTGCATGGTGAGGTGACCGACCCTGACGTCGATGTGTTTGACCGCGAACGCGTATTCATCGAGCGCACGCTGGCGCCGCTGGTGGAGCGTTTCCAGGGACTGAAAGTGGTGATGGAGCACATCACCACGCGCGAAGCGGCCGCTTTTGTCACGACGGCACCGGCACGGATCGCAGCGACGCTGACGCCGCAGCACTTGCTGCTGAACCGCAACGCGCTGTTTACCGGCGGTGTGCGGCCGCATAACTACTGCCTGCCGGTACTCAAGCGCGAAATCCACCGTGCGGCGCTGGTTGCCGCGGCGGTCAGCGGCAATCCGAAATTTTTTCTGGGCACCGACAGCGCGCCGCATGCACGGCATACCAAGGAAAATGACTGCGGTTGTGCCGGCATGTATACCGCGCATGCCGGCATCGAGTTGTATGCCGAAGTGTTTGCGGCAGCGGGTGCGCTCGACCGGTTCGAGGGATTCGCCAGCCATTACGGCGCGGATTTTTACGGGTTGCCGCGCAACCAGGACAAGATCACGCTCAAGCTGGAGCCCTGGGACGTGCCGGCCAGCGTGCCGTTCGGCCCCGACACGCTGGTGCCGATGCGCGCGGGGGCGGCAATCCAGTGGAGGATCGCCGGCCCTTGAGCCTCCCCGGACCCAAGCATTCCCCTGGCGCGGGATTGGTGCCGCTGCCGCGCAATGATTCTTTTCATTACAGCCAGCTCGATCTGCCGCAGGGCGATCTGTGGATATTCACCTACGGCTCGCTGATGTGGGATCCCGGTTTTCGTTTTGCGGCAGCAGCGCCTGCGCTGCTGCGCGGCTATCACCGCACATTCTGCATTTATTCCAGCCGTTATCGCGGCACGGTGACAGCACCCGGACTGGTGCTCGGCCTGGATCGCGGAGGGGCCTGCAAGGGTACGGCGTATTGCATCGCTGCCGCGGATGTTCCCGCTGCGCTGGAAACCTTGTGGTTGCGCGAGATGCGGCGCCGGGTTTACGTACCGCGATTGCTGCCGGTCAGCATGGGCACAGGGCGCCAGACGGCTTTGACCTTCCTCGCCAATCGTTGCCACGAAGGTTATGCCGGTCAACTGGAACTCGACACGGCTGCCACCATCATCGCCGCCTGTTGCGGTGAGCGCGGCCCCAACGTCGACTACCTGGTGAACACCCTGCGCCACCTCGATGAACTGGGTGTGCATGATCGCCATTTGCACGATCTGCTGGCGGCGGTGCGCGCGCGCGAAGCGTAATGACATCAGGCAGCCTGTGCCCACATGATAAAATCCGCGGCGAAGCTGGCCAGGCAGCCGCTGTGCGCGGAACAAACCGGATGAGGCAACTTGTCCGTGCCGCGCATAGAGGAAAGTCCGGGCTCCACAGGGTAGGGTGACGGGTAACGCCCGTCCGCCGTGAGGCGAGGAATAGGGCCACAGAGACGAGTCCGCTGGGCGGTGGGTGGTGAGTGCGGAAACGTGCTTGCTGCCCGACCCGACCAGCGGGGTGAAACGCGGTAACCTCCACCCGGAGCAACACCGAATAGGCAAGCGTTGACGCGTCCCGCCGAGCTTGCGGGTAGGTGGCTTGAGCCGTGCAGCAATGTACGGCCCAGAGGAATGGCTGCCCACGACAGAACCCGGCTTAACGGCCAGCTTCACCTTTTTTGGCAGGACAGCC
>CAMBCD010000018.1 GCA_945863085.1 Bordetella parapertussis | reverse complement strand
CCAGCGCAGCGCCAGCATCGTGATGTCGTCGGCGAGCATTTCGACGGCACCGAAGGCCTGCAGATCTTCGCGCACCGCGGCAATGATGTCCGTGCAGGATGTCGCGGCGGGCAATCCCTTCAGCACTGCGCACAGGCGGTCACGCCCGTACAGGCGGCGCTCCGCGTCCATCGCCTCGGTGACGCCGTCGGTGTACAGCAATAACACATCGCCTGCCGCCATCTGATGCGTGGCGCCGGGATAGTCGTGGTGATCGAACATGCACAGCGGCGGTCCGCCGGCCTGGACCAGCCGGGCGAGGCCACCCTTGCCGATCAGGATCGGTGCATCATGGCCGGCGTTGGCGTAACGCAGCTCCCCCGTTTGCAGATCGAGACTGCATAACACCGCGGTGACAAACATGGCTTCCGGGTTGTCACGGGCAATCTCGGCATTGGCTTCGGTGAGTATCCGGTCCACGGCGGCGCCGCTGCGCAGCGCGGCGCTTTTGCACAGGGCCTTGCTGATGGCCATGAACAGGCTGGCCGGCAGACCCTTGCCTGAAACATCGCCGACGAGGAAGGTCACGCGGTCTGGAGAGGGTTTGAAAAAATCATAAAGGTCACCGCCGACTTCGCGCGCCGGCGCCATCCATGCCGCAACGTCGCAGCGCGGCTCGATGGCAGTGAGCGTCGCGGCATCCGGCAGCAAACCGGTCTGTACGCGGCGTGCGGCTTCCAGTTCACCGGCGACACGCGCTGCGGCTTCACGTTCGGCCTGCAGCGTTTCGCGCAGCCGGCGGCGCTGGCGTTCGGTCTCCATCAGTTTGCCGGCCATCGTGGTCATGAACACCAGCATCAGCGCAACGGCCGGGGACGCCACATCCAGCAGCACGCCGCTGATGCGGAATGCACCGGCACCGATCGCGGCCAGTGCCACGATCAGCGCTATGGCGCCGCTGATGGCCAGCCATGGCCGCAGCAGCGGCGTCAGCAGTACAAACAGCGTGCCGCACAAGGCCAGCGCCAGCAGTTCCGCCGTCGGCGCCCAGCGCGGCCGGGTCAGGTGATCGCCGTCGAAAATGTTTTCGATCAGCTGGGCATGGATTTCCGCGCCGGGAACGCTGGGGTTCACGGGTGTTGCCGGGTAATCGACCAGCGCCAGTCCGGTGAGCCCGACCACCACCAGCTTGCTGCTGATGCGCGCCGGATCGACGCGGCCTTCCATTACGTCCAGTGCTGAAACAAAACGATCCGGTTCGTGGCGGCTGTAACGGATCCACGCGCGGCCTTCCTTGTCCACGGGCACCGCAATATCACCGGTGCCGATTGACAGCAGGCCGTCGCTGTTTGCGCGCAGCCGCACCGCCGGCTCGTCGGCAGCAACCCGTATCATTTCCAGCGCCAGTGTCGGCGCGATGGCATTTTGTATCGCGACCGCCATCGGAATGTTGCGGATGATGCCGTCCGGCGCGTCGGCGCTGATGATGCCGTGACCCGCCGCGGCACGGTCGAGCACGGGAGTGCTGCGGATCACGGAACGGAATTGTGGCAGCAAGGGCATCAGCAACAGCGGGTCGGAGCCCTCGACCCGCACCGGAGGGAAGTTGCCGCTGCCACTGGCGCCTTCGGCAACGGTGCCGGCAATGGCCAGCACCGCCCGGTTGTCACGCAGTGCCACGGCAAATAACAGGTCGTTGCCTGTCCCGTCCGCGGCAGCGGGTCCGCCATGGCGATCCGGTTCCGGAAACAGCAGGTCGATACCGATGGCCGCCGGTTTTAACGCGCCGATTGCATTGACCAGCCGTGCCAGTTCACTGCGCGGCCACGGCCATTGGCCGTACCTGGCCAGGCTGGCTTCGTCAATGGCGACAATGACCGCAGGCGCGCTTTGCCGCTCCCGCGGCCAGATGCGCTGGTAGGCATCGAGCAGTGCGAGTTGCAGCGTGCGGTGTGCGGGGGTGTACGCCACATGCAGGACAAGCAGCAGGCCGAGCATGGTCAGCCCGGCGATCCAGATCGGCCAGCGGCGGGGGCGGAAGGTGACGGTGACTGCTTCCATCAAAGGTCCAGCACGAGGCCGTCCCAGGCGGTGATGATTTCCAGCGGGGCACCATCGCGGGTGATTTCCTCGAGACGGCGCGTCTGGCGCAGGATGTCCTCAAGCTGGGCGTCACCGAACACCGGTTCATGGTGGAACAGGCACAGCCGCTTCGCACCCGCGAGCTGGCACAGTTCGACGCCGATAATATTGCTCGAGTGCCCCCAGTCTTCCTTGACCGATACCGCATCGGCCAGTGAATACATGGCGTCGAAGATCACCAGGTCGGCGTTGCGGAAAAATGCGGCAAAGGCCTCGGTTTCTTCGGAGTTTTCAGTGCGGTGTTCGGAGTCCGTCGAATACACCACACACTTGCCCGTTTTTTCAAAGCGGTATCCGTAGGAGTCGCCGGCATGGCGCTGCAGCAGCGGTGTGACCTTGTAACCCGCGATGTCCGAAGTGACGCCGGGCTGCAGCTGCACAAATTCGATGCTCGCCGGCAGCTGCTTGAAATCGACCGGAAACGAGGGCGCGCCGTGCTGCCGCCGGAACGCCGCTTCGAGGCCGGCATGGCAGCCGTGGATCAGGATGCGGTTGCCGGGAATGAAGGCGGGCGTGAAAAACGGAAACCCCATGATGTGATCCCAGTGCAGATGGGACATGAACACATGGTAGGTCTGCGGTTGTTTCGGCCCATAGCGACGCAGCATTTCAGCACCGTAACGCCTTGCGCCGGAACCGAGGTCGCAGAGCACATGTGTGTTTTCGCTATCGATGATTTCGACGCAGGAGGAATCGCCACCGAAGGTGCCGCTGACACTGAACGGCAGCTGTGCAATAAAAGAGTCAATCGCCGCCGGCGTCTCCAGCTTGATGCCTTGCGCTGCAGTCAGCGCCGCCACGAGTTTGTCCTTGATGGCGGTGGCGGTCAGCGGTGCCGGCAGTGAACCGCGGGTGCCCCAGAAACGGATTTGCATGAGGATTTTTCCGGGTCAGGCGCCGACGGTTTCAGCCTGGCGGTCGAGGGCTGCGACC
This sequence comes from Bordetella parapertussis, assembly GCA_945863085.1. The sequence continues at coordinate 13,819 of CAMBCD010000018.1, read as the reverse complement.
GCCTCGTCGGTGGTCGCGAAAATTTCGTAGACCAGGTGGAAGTGGCTGATTTCGAAAATCTCCTGCACCAGTGCCTGCATTTGCGCGACAGCGATGCGTCCGCCCTGGGTGCGGGCCTGTTTCGCGGCCATCATGAATATGCGCAAACCGGCGCTGCTGATGTAATCCAGTCCGCTGAGGTCGAGCACGATGCCGTCGCCCTCGCTGCGGCAGTCCTGCAGGTGGGGGATCAGCTTTTCGTGGAAAGCGGATGCGTTCAGGTGATCGATGCGGCCCCTGACCGCAATGACCCTGGCATTTCCCCGTCGCTCGGCACCCACTTCCATCCGTATTCCCCTCAGTGCCGCCAGTGTAAACGATAGTTGCGGTCAGTTCAGGTGCTGCAGGGCCTGTTCCAGATCGGCAATCAGATCCGTGGGATCTTCCAGGCCGATATGCAGCCGGATTGTCGGCCCGCCCGGATTCCAAGTCGTTGCGGTGCGTACTTTTTCGGGGTGTGGAGCGGTGACCAGGCTTTCATAACCGCCCCAGCTCGAACCGATGCCGAACAGTTTGAGTGCATTGACGAAGGCGGTAACCCTGCCCCGATCGGCCGGCTGCAGGACGACGCCAAACAGCGACGCCGCACCGTCAAAATCACGCTTCCAGATCGCGTGCCCGGGATCATTTTCCAGCGCGGGGTACAACACACGCTGCACCTTTGGATTTGCGGACAACCAGCGAGCGACCGCCAGTGCATTGGCCATCTGCTGTTTCATGCGTACGCCGATGGTGCGGAAACCGCGCAACGCCAGGTAGCAGTCGTCGGGGCTGACGCAAAAGCCGTATTCGGCCACCGCATGGCGCACCGGCAGCCAGTATTGTTTATTGGTGACGATGACACCCATCAGCACGTCGGAGTGGCCGACGATGTACTTGGTCGCGGCGTGGATCGAGACATCGACGCCGCGTTCGAAGGAGCGGAAAAAATAGGGTGTGCCCCAGGTGGTGTCGGCCAGCACCGGAATGCCGCGGGCATGCGCTGCTGCGGCGATGGCCGGGATGTCCTGCATTTCAAAGGTCAGCGAACCCGGTGCCTCGCAGAACACGGCCTTGGTGTTGGGCCGGATCAGTTTGGCGATGCCGGCGCCGATCAGCGGATCGTAATATTCGATGTCGACGCCATTTTTGCGCAGCTGGTTTTCGCAAAAAATGCGTGTCGGCGCGTAAGTGCTGTCGGTCATCAGCAGGTGGTCGCCCATTTTGACAAAGGCTGCCAGTGCCGCGGTGATCGCCGCCAGGCCCGAAGGCACGGCCACTGCCATGTGACCGCCTTCCATCCGCGCCACGGCTTCTTCGAAGGCGAAGGTGGTCGGCGTGCCGTAGATGCCGTAACGCATGCTCTTGAAATCGTCGGGGTCGCGGCTTTCGTAGGTTTCGAGATCGGGAAAGACCACGGTCGAGGTGCGGAATACCGGCGTGTTGACGGTGCCGTGGCTTTGCGCGGGATTGCGGCCGACATGGGTCAGCAGGGTGTCTTTTTTCATGGCCTTGCGCGGGGTTATGAAAGGAGGATTACGGAGAGAGCGATTACGATATGGACTGCGGTCATGGCATTGTGCGCGAGCGTCGGGGGTGGCGCAACACGCCAGCCGCCTTCCATCGCCACTTTTACGCTGGTTTTACACACGTTTTGCGTTATCCTATAAGTCATTCCAAACGAGGAGCGTGAGCGCCCCTGCTGCTGTCCGGCATGCGGTGCCCGGGATAGTCATGGACCATCAACACCTGTTCGACGTCGGCGGGGCGCATCTTTCCCGCCTTGAAGACCTGCGGCTGATCAAGGGCGAAGGCTGTTATGCCGCGGACTGGAGCCTGCCCAATCAGGCACACGCCGCCTTCCTGCGCGCGGATCGTGCGCACGCGAAAATCCTGTCCATCAACACCGATGCCGCGCGCAAGGCCAAGGGCGTGCTGGGGGTTTACACCGGCGCCGACGCGGTCGCAGCAGGTTATGTGAAACCGCTGAGCATGCTGACCTTCCCCGGCAAGGACGGCAAAAAAGCCAACCTGCCCAATCGTGCGGTGCTGGCAGATGGCAAGGTGCGTTTTGTCGGCGAAACCGTGGCGATGGTGGTCGCCGAGACCGCGTTGCAGGCGCAGGACGCTGCCGAACTGATCGAAGTCGAATACGAAGACCTGCCGGCGATCGTCGACCCGCGCGCCACTCTGGAAGCCGGCGCGCCGCAGTTGCACGACAACGTGCCGAACAATCTGGTGTTTGAACAGGAAGCCGGTGATGCGGCGGCGACGGCTGCAGCGTTTGCCAAGGCGGCGCATGTCACCAAACTGAGACTCGACTGCACGCGTGTTGCGCCGAATCCGATGGAGCCGCGCGCCTGCCTGGTCGCCTACGACGCTGCTTCCGGTGGCTACACGGTGCACTCTCCTGTGCAGGGCATCAACATGATGCGCATGCAGATCGCCACCTACACCGGTGTGCCCGACGACAAACTGAACATCAAGGCCAAGGACGTCGGCGGCGGCTTCGGCCAGCGCAGCATTGCCTATACCGAATATGTCGCGCTGATGATCGCCGCCAAGGCGCTCAATCGCCCGGTGAAATGGGTTTCGTCACGCAGCGAGGGTTTCCAGTCCGATTCCCACGGCCGCGCCAACTACATCGATGCAGAACTCGCACTCGACAAGGACGGCACTTTCCTTGGCATGCGCCTGGACTGGATCGCCGACCTCGGCGCCTATCTGCATCCCGCCGGCCCGGTCAGCCCGATGCGCAATCCGGTGACCTGCCTCAACGGCGTCTACAAAACCCAGGCACTGTTCGGCCGCTGGCGTGTCGCCCTGACCAATACCGTGCCGGTGTCGGCGTACCGTGGCGCGGCACGTCCCGAAATCGCCTTCACCATCGAGCGCCTGGTCGATGAAGCGGCAGCGCAGATGAAAATTGACCCGGCGGAAATCCGCCGCCGTAATTTCATCCCGAGTGATGCCTTCCCGTACAAGACACCGACCGGTTCGGTCTACGACATCGCGGATTTCCCCGGTGTGCTCGACAAGGCGATGAAACTCGCCGACGTCGCCGGTTTTGCCAAGCGTCGTGCCGAATCCGAAAAACGCGGCATGATCCGCGGCCTGGGTTTTTCGACGGTGATCGAAAACTCCGGCGCCGGCATGTTCCCCAAGGACGAAGTGCTGCTTGAAGTCGGCACGGACGGCAACCTGACCGCGTATTCGATTTCGCATTCGCAGGGCCAGGGGCATGAGACCACCTTCGCTCAGATCATCGGCGACGCACTGGGCCTGCCGGCCGAACGCATCAAGCTGCGCCAAGGCATCGGCGAAAAAGGCCTGATCGGCAACCATACCGGCGGCTCGCGCACCATCGTCGGCGCCGGCACGGTCTGCCACATCGCGGCGAAAAAACTGATTGACGTCGCCACGCCGCTGGCCGCGGAACAGCTCGGCGTTGAACCGTCGCAGGTGGCCTATGCCAAGGGTGAATTCCAGTCGAAAGAGTCGAACAGGAAAATCACGCTGGGCGAACTGGCCGCGAAAAAACCGCTGTCGGTGACCGGCGAAGGAAAGTTCGGCTCGACTTTCCCCAACGGTTGCCATGTTGCCGAAATCGAAATCGATCCGCAGACCGGCGTCACGAATGTTGTGTCTTATGTGACGGTCGATGACTGCGGCACGGTGATCAACCACACCATCGTCGAAGGCCAGATGCACGGCGCGGTGGCGCAGGGCTGGGGCCAGATTTTCGGCGAGAACATCGTCTACGACACCGACACCGGGCAGTTGCTGACTGGCAGTTTTGCCGATTACCCGATGCCCAAGGCCGGCTGGATCAAGGACATCACCATCGCCGACCACACCACCTTCGGCACCATCAGCCCGCTGGGGGTGAAGGGCATGGGTGAATCCGGTTGCACGGCCTCGCTCGCCGCGCTGACCAATGCCGTGATGAACGCGCTGCGCCCGCTGGGTGTGCCGCCGCTGGACATGCCGCTGACGGCACACAAGCTGTGGCAGGCGATCACGTCCGCAAAAGCTGGTCACTGAAATAAGGACACTAATCATGTTTGCATTCCAATACCGTAAGGCAAAAACGCTGAAAGAAGCGGGGGAGCTGTTGGCCAAGGATGACGAAGCCAAAGCCCTGTCCGGCGGCATGACGCTGATCCCGACGCTGAAGGCCCGGCTCGCGAATCCGACGCAGCTGGTCGACATCGGTGGCCTGGCTGAACTGTCCGGTATCGAAGTCAAAGACGGCGCGCTGGTCATCGGCGCCGCGACCAAACACCAGCAGGTCGCAACATCCAAAGTTGTCCGTGATGCCATTCCGGCGCTGGCCAGCCTCGCTTCCAGCATCGGCGACCCGCAGGTGCGCAACCGCGGCACGCTGGGCGGTTCCGTCGCCAACAACGATCCTGCGGCGGATTACCCGTCGGCAGTGTTGGGCCTCAACGCCAGGATCATCACCAACAAACGCGAAATCGCCGCCGATGATTTTTTCCAGGGCATGTTTGCGACCGCGCTGGAACCGGGCGAGCTGATCGTGCGCATCGCCTTCCCGCTGCCGAAAAAAGCGGCCTATGCCAAATTTCCGCATCCGGCCTCGGGTTACGCGATGGCCGGCGTATTCGTCGCGCAGAACGCTGACGGCATCCGTGTCGCGGTGACCGGCGCAGGTCCCGGCGTGTTCCGCTGGACTGATGCCGAGCAGTCGCTGGCCAAAGGCATGAATGCCGCCGCGATCGAAAAACTGACGCTGGCGGCAGACGACCTTAACGAAGACATCCACGGCACGCGCGAATACCGCGCGCAGCTGGCAAAAGTCATGGCCACCCGCGCAGTCGCGGCGCTGGCAGGCTAACCGGAGAGCACGGCAATGGCAAAAATTGAACTGACCGTAAACGGCAAGAAGTGCTCGGGTGAAGTCGAAGACCGCGTACTGCTCGCCAATTTCCTGCGCGACACGCTGAACCTGACCGGCACTCATGTCGGCTGCGACACCAGCCAGTGCGGCGCCTGCACCGTGCACGTTGACGGCCGCGCGATCAAATCCTGCACGATGCTGGCGGTTCAGGCCGACGGTGCCGATGTGGTGACCATCGAAGGCCTCGCCAAAAACGGCAAGCTGCATCCGGCGCAGGCGGCCTTCACCGAATGCCATGCGCTGCAATGCGGCTTCTGCACGCCGGGCATGATCATGACCACCGCGGCCCTGATCAAGGACAATCCGAAACCGACCGACGAAGAAATCGTGCACGGCCTCGAGGGCAACCTCTGCCGCTGTACCGGTTACCTCAATATCGTCAAAGCGGTGAAACGCGCGGCGGAACTGCAGGGCAAGTAACAACCGCCGCTGTCCGCGGTATCCTTCCGTTTCAACGAAGGAACCGCACCATGTCCACCACACCATCCAGCGCCGCCGGCCCCCTCGCCGGCGTGCGCGTCATTGAACTGGGCCAGCTCATCGCCGGCCCATTCTGCGGCAAGACGCTGGGCGACTTCGGCGCCGAAGTCATCAAGATCGAACCGCCGGGCAAGGGTGACCCGCTGCGCAAATGGCGGTTGCTGAAGGACGGCAACTCGATCTGGTGGGAAGTCCAGTCGCGCAACAAGCAGTCTGTGACGCTGGACCTCACCAAAACCGAAGGCCAGGACATCCTGCGCAGCCTGGTCAGGGAAGCCGACGTGCTGATCGAGAATTTCCGCCCCGGCAAGATGGAGGAGTGGGGCCTCGGTTACGAGGATCTCAAAAAAATTAATCCCAGGCTGGTCATGGTGCGTATCTCCGGTTACGGCCAGAGCGGCCCGTACCGTGACCGTCCGGGTTTCGGCGTGATCGCTGAATCCATGGGCGGCCTGCGTTACCTGACCGCCGAACCGGGCCGTGTGCCGGTGCGCGTCGGGGTGTCGATCGGCGACACGCTGGCGGCGCTGCATGGTGTGATCGGTGTGCTGATGGCCCTTTACCATCGTGACACGAAGAGCGGCGAAGGCCAGGTCATCGACATTGCTTTGTACGAAAGCGTATTCAACTGCATGGAAAGCCTGCTGCCCGAGTTCAGCGCCTTCGGTGTGGTGCGTGAAGCGGCAGGCAGTGCCTTGCCCGGCATCGTGCCGTCCAATGCCTATCCTTGCCGCGACGGCTGGATTTTGATCGGCGGCAACGGCGACGGCATCTTCAAACGCCTGATGTCTGCAATCGGTCGTGATGATCTCGGCAAAGCACCGGATCTCGGTTCCAACGACGGCCGCGTCAAACGTGTTGCCGAGATCGATGCCGCGATTGGCGCATGGACGGGAGCACGCGACAAGGCCGGGGCATTAAAAATCCTCGACGAACACGACGTGCCCTCAGGCGCGATTTATTCGGTGGCCGACATCGCGGCGGACGCGCAATACAAGGCGCGCGACATGATCCTCAACATCACCACGCGCGACGGCACCGCGGTAGATGTGCCGGGCATCGTGCCCAAACTCTCGGCGACACCCGGCGGCATCCGCAGCACTGCGCCGCGGTTGGGTGAGGACACGGTGGCGGTACTGCAGCGCGCGGGGCTCAAGCCGGAAACCATTGCTGATTTGCGCGCCAAAGGCGTCATCTAGCAGATAACAAAAATATCAATAAAATCAAATACTTATGAATATACCCCGGAGCAGCCATGATTGACCGCCTCGACCACTTCGTCCTGACCACTGCACAACCCGAAGAAACCATCCGTTTCTACACCGAAGTGCTGGGCATGAAACTGGAAACCTTCCGCAACGGCAAACGCCTGGCACTGAAATTCGGCCGGCAGAAAATCAACATCCACGTGAAGGGTCAGGAATACGAACCCAAGGCGCATGCGCCGGGTGTGGGTACGCTGGATTTCTGTTTTATCGCTTCAGTGCCGCTGCAGCAGGTGATCGAGAGCCTGAACAAACACCAGGTCGCGATCATCGAAGGGCCCTGCATCAAGACCGGGGCGATGGGGGATATACGCTCTGTTTATTTCCGGGATCCGGATTTGAATCTGGTTGAAGTGTCGGAATACATATGATCCAGTAGCAGCTCGTCATTCCGGCGAACGCCGGAATCCAGGGATGTATCACCGCTTTGATGGAATGGCCGCCTACTTGACTGTCGTCTAGTCCATTCCCTAGCATGGTTGTATCTCATTTACGGTACGGGAGCAGGACATGGATCTACGTATTTCCAAGGAAACCCGCGCTGCATATCATGCCGAGGCCACGGCCCGACTTTCACGCATGAAAAAAACCGGAGAGGGAATTCCGGCGGGCGAAGTGTTTGATTACCTGCGTAAACGCATTCAGGGTCAGGCCGCTGCCAGACCCAGGCTGCGGAAGATCGCATGATTGTTTTTTGGGCGGCGCTTTGGTCGTTCTAGAAATGCATGAATGCAAGACCTGACCCCGTTGTTGCTTGCAAGACCTGACCCCGTTGTTGCTTGAAAACGTGCTGCTGTGAGTCAACATGTTGGGTGCAAGTTCAATGATCTTGGATGGCGCGGTAATTTCGCCCCGCACCGCGCACAAAACTTGTCCTTGGCGCCAACCGCCGCCCCACAATCCTGACACCGCCTTAACTCGCAATACCGCATCACGGCTTCAGCTTGTCCTCAAACCAGTTCCACATTTCCGCGACACCCAGTGTCAGGTAATCGCGCTGGCAATGCTGCGCACCGCCTTCTTCGGCGGTGAATACGCGCAGCGTTTTGTCCTTTGATCCCGAGGCGTTATACAGCGCCTGGGCATCGGCCAGAGGCACCTGTTCGTCGTCGGCGCCATGCACGATCAGGAAGGGGCATTTCATTTTTTGCACCACACCGTCGAGCTTGAACGGTTCGAGTTTTTTCAGCGCTTCGTCCAGCGTGTCCACCCCTAAAATCCACGTGATGTGGTGGCCGGGTACCGACAGCGAAGTCTTGAACTGGGCGTCGATGCGTTTTTTCCAGGTGGCGTGGTAATCCCAGATCGCGCCCCAGGCAATACAGGCGGCAAAACGGTGGTCCATCGAGGCCATGCGCGGCGAGTAATAGCCGCCCAAGCTGATCGCGACCACGCCGATTTTTTTCGCGTCGATGTCGTTGCGCTTTTCCAGCCAGTCGATGCAGGCCGAGCCGGCGATTTCGTAATCGTGGCGCAGGTACTGGCCGCGGAAACGGATGGCTTCTCCGGTGCCCGGGCCGTCCATCACCAGTACGGAGATGCCGCGTTTGATCAGGTCGGGCACGCCGCGCACGTACTGGATTTCCTTGGTGACGTCGAGGCCGTCGAAATAAACCACGCAGGGCGGTTTTTTCGATTTGGTGTTCTGCGCATGAACAAAATAACCGGGCAGCGGGCCGGCTGCCGTCGGAACCTCGACGATTTCGATGTTGACGTCCGACAGATGGGCATGGCGGTGAAAGCTGTCGACGCCCTTCTTGTAAGCGGCGAGCGCGATGTCGTCCTTGGGCGTGCGGAAACGCTCGGCCATGTGATAGTAGTTGGATGCCCGCAGATAGGCGTGCGCAGCGGAGACCGCGTGGCCGCTTTTTTCGAAGCGCTGGGCATGCGCGCTGACCTTGTCGGCGACATGGACGCAGGCGTGGAACCAGGCTTCGTCGTCCTCCGGCGCCTTGTCCTTGAGCAGCATCCCGATCCTGTGCAGTTCGCTGATCTCCGAACCGCCGTAGGGCGCGGAACTCATCATGTTGATGAATCCCGCGGACCAACGGTAGTTGCCGGGGAAGTACATGAAATAGGCGGGGTCTTTTTTTGCGGTCATTGCAATCCTTGCTGATAAGTTTGCGTACTCGTCCTTCGACAGAGCCCGTCCTGAGCTTGTCGAAGGGCTCAGGACGAACGGTGATTTCTGCGGTTTCGGCTGGCTACTGTTTTGGAATGCCGGCGATCTTGGCGACCCGTGCCCACTTTTCGGTTTCGCTTTTGATAAACGCGGCGTATTCGGCGGGCCCGTCGCCGGCGACCTCGTTGCCCTGGTCGGTCAGTTTCTTGCGCATGTCCGGGTCACTCAGCTGCTTGTGCAGGATGGCGTGCATCCGGTCGATGATGGCCTTGGGCGTGTTGGCCGGAGCGAGCAGGCCTGTCCAGTTATAGCTGGAAAAACCCTTGACGCCCTGTTCCGCGGCGGTGGGGGTATCCGGCAGCAGGGGCGTGCGTTCGGTGGCCGTCACCGCCAGCGGGCGCAGCTTGCCGGCCTTGACCAGCGGCGCCGATTGGGCGATCTGCACATAGGCAAAATCGACATGGCCTGCGATCAGGTCGGTGACGTACAGCGCAGCACCTTTGTACGGAATCATGTTCATCTTGATGCCGGCGGTGGTGGTGAACAGTTCGGTGCCGAGGTGGCCGACGGTGCCGAGGCCCGGCGTGGCGTAATTGATCTTGGCCGGACTGCGTTTGGCCAGCGTGATGAATTCGCGCAGGTTTTTCACCGGAATGCTCGGGTGTATACACATGCAGCTCGCACTTTTGACGATCAGCGTGATCGGCGCGAAGTCGCGCACCGGGTCGTAGGCGAGCTGCTTGCGAACACTGGGCGCGATGGTCAGCGGCCCCGGGTTGCCGCCGAGCAGCGTGTAGCCGTCGGGCGCGGCCTTGGCCACCGCCTCGGTGCCGATGATGCCGCCGGCGCCGCCGCGGTTGTCGATGACAAACTGCTGGCCGAGCGCGGCAGTCAGGTGCTGCGCCCCCCAGCGCGAGTGGGTGTCGGTGGGGCCGCCCGGGGCAAAGGGCACGATGATGCGGACGGGTTTGGTCGGGAAATTCTGGGCGTGTGCAGGCACGGCCAGTGCGCAGGATGCGGCGACAAACAACCACTTATACGTTTTCATGGGTCTCCTCCAAGGGCGGCGGTGTCATGTTGTGAACTGCGGATTCTGTGCCGCCAAACCACGATAGAGATACCGCCGTGGCCTGTCAATTGACAGAGAGGCTTCTGCTAGAATCGCCGTTTTCCGCAGCGTAATTCACCAGTGAGGAATGCAATGGCAACGAAGCTCAAAAAATCCAAAGCCCGGAAGTACACTGACATCCTGTTCGAAGTGAAGGATCAGGTGGCGTGGATCACCATCAATCGCGAAAAAGTGCTGAATGCCTTCCGCGAGCAGACCCTCGACGAGATGATCGACGCGCTGAAATCGACGCGCGAAGACCCGTCCATTGTCTGTGCAGTGATCACCGGCAAGGGCAACAAGTCGTTCTCAGCAGGCGGCGATTTTTTTGCGATGAAGCGCCTCAACTTCACCAATGCCTATATGTGGAACGACCGCATGCTGGGCTTGGCGATGACCATCCGCGGCCTGCCGATCCCGGTGATCGCGATGGTCAACGGCTGGTGCATGGGCGGCGGACACGAACTTGCACTGTGGTGCGACCTGGTGATTGCCTCGGAAAACGCCGTGCTCGGCCAGACCGGTGCAAAAGTCGGTGCCTGCCCGACGGTGGGTGCGACCCAGTACATTCCGCGCATCATCGGCGAACGCCTGGCGCGTGAAATGATTTTCTGCGCACGGCGCTTTGGTGCGAAAGAGGCGGTGGAAGTCGGCCTGATCAATAAATGCGTGCCGCAAAAGGACCTGGTTAAGGAAACCCTGAAGTGGTGCGAAACCATGAAGGGCCACAGCGCGCTGACCATTCGCATGACCAAGAAGTCGCTGAACTTCGAATCCGACAACCTGTACTCGTCCTGGCAGCAGGGCATGGAACTGCTGGCGCATGTCTGGGGTTCGCCCGAAGCCAACGAGGGCATGGACGCCTTCCTCGCCGGCCGCAAGCCGAACTTCCAGAAATTCCGCATGCAGGCGAAAAAGGAACTGGAGCAATATGTCGATGGTTTCGAGCGCGACCTCAATGCGCCGCCGTCGATGCGTCGCAAGAAAAAATAAAGGCTGAACCGCCAAGACGCCAAGAGCGCCAAGAAAACAAAAATCCCTAATTTTAGTTAGGCTTTGTGTTTCGCTCTTCTTGGCGGCCTTGGCGTCTTGGCGGTGAACGCAGTTGTTTTCCTCTGTAGCAGAAAGTTTCAATGACTTCTGAACATTCCGCCGGCGCGCTCGCTGGCCTCCGCGTCCTCGACCTGACCCGCATCCTCGCCGGTCCGCTGTGCACGATGATGCTCGGCGACATGGGCGCGGATGTGATCAAGGTCGAGCCGCCCGGTAGCGGTGACGATACGCGCAGCTGGGGCCCGCCTTTTGCCGAGGGCGAGTCGGCCTACTATCTCGGCGTCAACCGCAACAAACGGTCAATGACGCTGAACATGGCGGTGAAGTCCGGGCAGGAAGTGCTGGCCGGGCTGATCAAAAAATCCGATGTGCTGGTCGAGAACTTCAAGGTCGGCACGCTGGAGAAGTGGGGTTTCGACAACGAATGGCTGAAGGCCCATGCGCCGCGCGTGGTGCGTTGTTCGATCACCGGTTATGGTTCAACCGGACCCAAGGCCGGCTTGCCCGGCTACGATTTCATCCTGCAGGCCGAGTCCGGCCTGATGGGCATCACCGGCGAGCGCGACGGCGAGCCGATGAAATACGGTGTCGCCATCGTCGACATCTGCACCGGCATGCTCGCCTGCAATACCGTGCTCGCTGCGCTGAATGCGCGCCACAGCACCGGCCGCGGCCAGCATGTCGAGGTGTCGCTGTTCGATTCCGGACTCGCGATGCTGGCCAATGTCGCCGCCAATCACCTGGTGTCGGGCAAGGATGCGGGGCGTTTCGGCAACGGCCATCCCAACATCGTGCCCTACACCGCCTACCCGACGCGCGACGACATGATTGCGGTGGCGGTGGGCAATGACGGCCAGTTTGCGAAATTCGCCGCGGTACTCGGCCACGGCGAATGGGCGACCGATCCGCGCTTCAGCAAAAATCCGGATCGCATCGGCAACCGCGATGCGCTGGATGATTTGATCAAGGCCGAATTGAAACGCGAGGGTGCGGAAACCTGGATCGAAAAACTGATGGCGGCGGGCATCCCCTGCGGTCGCATCAACAGCGTGGCACAGGCCTTGGCTGCGCCGCATGCGATTGCGCGTGACATGGTCACCAGCGTCGAACATCCGACTGCGGGCAGCATCAAAATGCTCGGCATTCCCTTTCGTTTCAGTGACACGCCGGCGAGCATCCGCCGTGCGCCGCCGTTGCTGGGCCAGCACACGGAAGCGGTACTGCGTGATGAACTCGGTTTCAGCGATGCCCGGATCAACGAACTGCGCGCAGAAAAAGTCATTTAAAAACAAATACTTACATTTAATCACCCTATGATCACCGGACTCAGCCATGTATCCATCGTCGTGCCCGACCTCGCGGCGGCGCTGGAAAAACTGCGCGCGACGTACGGGCTCGTTGCCGGCGAGATCAAGGTCAATGAAGAGCAGGGCGTGCGCATGACCTACATCGATCTCGGCAACGCGAAGATCGAACTGATGGAACCGTCGCGGCCGGATTCGCCGGTGGCCAAATTCCTCGAACGCAATCCCAGGGGCGGCATCCACCATTTCTGTCTCGGCGTCGACAGCGTGGAGCAGACCACGAAGGAACTCAGCGCTGCGGGTGCGCAGGTGCTGGGCGGCGGCAAGGTGCAACTGAACGTGCATGGCGAACGCATCGCCTTTGTGCATCCCAAGGATTTTCTTGGCGCATTGATCGAACTGGAAGAAGAAGGAAACCATGGCTGAACAGAAACAACGGATTGCCGGCGACAAACTGCGCGCCTTCATCGCCAGTGCCTTCGAGGCCGTGGACATACCGCGCGAAGATGCCAAAGCCATAGCGCAACTGATGGCGCAGGCCGACATCAACGGCTCCGAAGGCCATGGCGTGTTCCGCCTGCCGCAGTACATCCGCCGCATCAAGGGCAAGGCGGTCAACATCAAACCCAATATCCGCGTCGAACGCGAAATGGCCGGCATGGCGCTGATCAATGGCGACAACGGCATGGGTCATCTGGTGATGAAGTTCGCCACCGAAAAAGCCATCGAGAAGGCGAAGACCGCGGGTGTCGCCTGGGTCGGCGCGCGCTGGAGCAACCACGCCGGACCGGCGTCGCTGTACGCGAGCATGCCGGCGCAGCACAACATGATCGGCCTCTACATGGCCGTGGGCAGCGCCAACCATCTGCCGCCCTGGGGCGGGCTGGACATGCTGCTGTCGACCAATCCGATTGCGGTTGCAGTACCCGCCGGGGAAGAACCGGCCATCGTGCTCGACATGGCGACGACCGTCGCGGCGTACGGCAAGGTCAAAACCAAGGCGCAGCGCGGCGAAATGATGCCCGAAGGCTGGATGATGGATCGCCAGGGCAAACCGCTGACCGATCCGAAACGCGCCAATGAAGGTTTCCTGCTGCCGATCGGCGGTTACAAGGGTTACGGCCTGGCGCTGGTGATGGGGCTCTTGGCCGGCAACCTGAACGCCGCAGCGATGGGCAAGGATGTGGTCGATTTCAACAACGATGACACCAGCGAAACCAACACCGGCCACACCATCGTCGCCATCAACATCGAAGCCTTCCAGGACCTGAAAGAGTTCAAGCAGGGCATGGACACGCTGATCCGCGACATCCGCAATTCACAGCGCCTGCCCGGCGTTGATCGCATCCGCCTGCCGGGTGAAGGCACGCATATCGCCCGCGCCGAGAACGAGAAAATGGGCATTCCGATGCCGCCCGCATTGCTCACCGCGCTGGATCAGCTGGCGGGTGAACTGGAGATCGGGAAGCTGGCGCGTTAGTTGCCGGCAGAAGATCCTTTGCTGTGATCCCGTTCGGGATGACCGTTGCTTGGAAAGCCGGTCAACTG
>CAMBCD010000017.1 GCA_945863085.1 Bordetella parapertussis | reverse complement strand
AATGCGGCACGCGCCTCAGCCGCCTGCCCCTGATGCATGGCCGCAGCACCCTTGGCATATTCCGCTTCGGCGCGCTGGCGCGGTGTGGGCTTGCGTATCTGCTTGTCGATTTCCACCGGGGCCGGAGTTGCTGCTGCTTCCGGAGGTTTTTTCACAACAGGCGCCGATGCGACGCGCGGTCTTTCCACCGGCACCTCCACCTGCGGAGCAGGCGCCGGGCGCGGCTTGATCACGGCGGCCGTGTCCAGTCCCGGCGCTGCAGCAGCAGGTGTCGGCGTTTCCGGCACAGAGGTCAGCTCCAGCGTCAGCCGCCGGGCAATCAATTCCGTATCCCGCGGATCAGGTTCAGACCTTGGCCCCGCCGCAACCGGAACAGCCGCCGGTACAAATACGGGCGCAGTCGCCGCCGGCGTACGCCCGGTCTGCCACCACCAAGCGCCGGCCGCGATCAACATCACAGCGACAGCACCGGCAATCCGCAACGCCGATCCCTGCGCAACATGCGGCTCATCAGGCAGCGCCCGCACATGGTCGGGTATGCGGTTGCGTTCTTCGCCGGAAGCGCGACGGCGCTCCAGGTCGACCAGCATCTGGTTGATCACGCTCATGGCAGGTACGCCAGCGAAATGCCACCGGCCGCGAGCACAAACATGGCCAATCCCAGCCACCACCAATGCACGACCGTCACGGCCGCCGGCGTATCCGCCGCCGCAATCCGTACATGGTGCGGATGCACCTGCTGCATGCCTTCGCCAAAAGCCAGCAGCAGCGCCTTGTGGGCAATGATGTTGATCAGGCGCGGCACACCACGGCTGACCCGATGCATGCGCCGTACCGCCGCAGGCGCGAATAACCGGCTGCCTCGGTAACCGGCTACGCGCAGGCGATGCGCAAGGTAATGATCGACTTCTTCCGCGTTCAACGCGGACAGCCGGTACTGGAACGTGATCCGCTGGCGCAACTGGCGCACCGCTGCGTGGCCCAGGCGTTCATCGAGTTCCGGCTGGCCGAACAGCACCACCTGCAGCAATTTGCGTTTTTCGGTTTCCAGGTTGGTCAGCAGACGCAGCGCTTCCAGCGTTTCCTGCGGCATGGCCTGTGCTTCGTCGAGGCAAACCACCACCGTCTTGCCCTGGCGCGCGAAATTGAGCAGTGCGCGGGACAGTTCCTTCAGCAACTGATGCTGGTCCGCCTCCCGCGGCAGCACGATGCCCAGTTCATCCGCCAGCGCAAACATCAGCGTGCGCGGCTCGAGATAGGGATTGGGTATGTAGGCCGAGACAAAACGCGAATCCAGTGTGGCAAGAAAACGGCGGCAAAGCAGGGTTTTGCCGGTGCCGACCTCGCCGGTGACTTTCATGAAACCTTCACCATTGCGAGCAGCAACCAGCAGCGTGTTCAGCGCTTCCTGGTGCGAATTGCAGGCGTAGGCGAAGCTGGTGTCCGGCGTGATGCCGAACGGTGGTTCACGCAGCCCGAAATGTGCTTCGTACATGGCCGCAGCCTATCACCGCTGCGGCTCCGGTGCGCTCATCGCGCGTATGCGGTCCCGCGTTTGCATCAGATCTTCCTGCCAGCTGCGATCATTATGGATGATGGTGGGCTTGAGCAGGATCACCAGTTCGCTTTTCACGT
The DNA here is from genome assembly GCA_945863085.1 of Bordetella parapertussis. The sequence continues at coordinate 15,299 of CAMBCD010000017.1, read as the reverse complement.
TGGACGAGTCACGCTGGCGGAACAGATTGCCGACGCCCGGCATGTTGCCGACACCCGGCACCTGGCTGCGGTCGCTGACCGACTGCTGGCGCATCAAACCGCCGATGGCGACGATGTTGCTGTCCTGTACGCGAACGATGGTATCGGTTTCATTTACGTCGCTTGAGGCCAGCGGCAAGGTAAACGAACCCAGACTGCCCAGGTCGATCACCTTGCGGCGCTCGACCACACTGCTCACCGACGGGTGGATATGCAGGATGATGTTGTTATCGCCATCAATCTGCGGCGTGACATCCAGCGCAATGCCGGAGAAAAACGGCGCAACGGTAATGGTCGGTGTCACCGTGGTGTTGGTGCCGCTGGTGCTGGATGTCGTACTGACGTTAGTCACGAAGAAATCGTCGGTGCCGACCTTCAACACGGCCTTCTGGTTGTTGATCGTCGCAATCCGCGGACTGGACAGTACGTTGACACTGCCCTGGGTTTCGAGGAACGACAGCAGTGCGGCAAAATTCTGCGTCTGCAGAGCAAGGCCGAACACGCCGCCCGCGGCTGTCGAGCCGAGAGCCAATCCGCTCGCCAACGTGCCCACGGAACCGCCAACCAGTGCAGAATTGCTCAGCACCGTGCCATCCGCGCCGCGTGCGGTCGGCGCACCGATGGTGCCGTTACGCTGCAACACTGCGCCCGGAGATATCACTCCCGTACTGTAGCGGGTATTGCCGTCCCGGAAGGCGGCCCAGTTGACGCCGGCCTGGTAACCGTCGCTCAGCGAAACCTCGATGATTTTCGCTTCCAGCACCACCTGCCGCTCAACGATCAACTGCATCGACTTGAGGAACTGTTCAACGCTGCGCAGTTCGTTGGGCATTGCCCTGACCACGATCACGCCTGATTGCGCGTTGACCACCACGCTACTGCCGGCGCTGCCGCCAAGGATCGCAAACAACGATTTCTGGATGTCACCCCAGAAATCCGAATTCGAGCTGGTGGTAACACGTGAACTCTCGCTAGCGCGGGTACTGGCGCCACCGGTCGGCCCCGTCGTCGGCACCGGAACCGCACCTGGCGCCTGCGAGCCCGGACTCTGCGCTCCATTGGAAATGGAACCGGAACTCACCCGGGTTTCGGTCTGACCACGGCGCTGGGCCTGCAGGTAATTGACCTGGAAAATGCGCGTCTGCAGGGCGGCGGGCAGCACCACGATGCGGTTGCCCTGCAAGGTGTAATCGAAACCATAAAGGTCGCGCAGGGTGGTCAGCGCTTCGGTGACCGTCACATCCTTCAGATTGACCGAGATATCGCCCTTGACCTCGGGATGAAGCACCATGCTGTACGGCGTGCCGGATACGATGGCCATGAACACCTGTGCGGCCGGCGCGTTGCTCACCGACAGGTCAAACCGCGTATCCGGCTTCTGCGCATCGGCCCGCGGCATTTCAACCACCAGCGGCGGCAACAAAGCGCGGCTCACAGCGCTCTCAGTGACCGGTTTGCGCTCGGAGGCTGCCCGCTCAAGCTCCTTGTTGATGGCATCCTGCGCAAGATTCGGACGCTGCTGCGGCAAATCAGCGCAGCCCGAGACAACCGCAATCATTGCGATGGTCATCCATCGTTGCATTTCATTCCGCCTGTTCATTTTCATTTAGTCGTTTTGCCCGCACTGCTCTTCGCGCTGCCCGCCACCCGCTTTTCAACCAGCGGGAATAACCGCAGCACGGTGGTTTCCGGACCATTTTTCAAAACCGCCTCACTCTCGGTCAATTTCACCAAGCGCGCCGAACCGTAACGACCGCCCAGAACCACGATCTCGCCGCTGATCATTGCAACCTTGCGCCCCGGTGACAGCATCACCGACTGCAGCACCGGGCCGCCAGAAGCCGCATCGTCTGCGGCCGTCGTCGCCATCCCGCCCGGGGGCCGGGTCGGATCCGTCATGCCCTGCGCGCCCGCAGTCACTGCCCCGCAAAAACCCAGGATCAACGCCGTCAATGCGCACAAGTGTCTCATACCACCAGCCAAGCCTTGTTCAGGCTCAAAGTATGCAGCGTCAATGTCAATCGGAGTTTCGGATGCGCCCCCGCATCCAGCGTGACCTTGCCCCAGAATCACTGCCAAGGCAATGCCTCCAGCCGGGTGAGGTAGCCGTGCAATTCGCCGTAAGAGCCTTCGACGGACACTTCAAAACTATGCTGGTAAATGCTGCGGTCGGCCACGCCGTTGCCCGCTCCACTGCCTGGCGCCGGCTGGGCAGCCGATCCTGCCGGCTTGGCCTGCGCGCCACCAGTCTGATAGCGCTGCACCGGCAGCTTGCGCAGGCTGACCAGCGTCAGGCCGCGCTCCTTCATCAGCACGCCCTCCAGCAACTTGACCACCTGGTCCGGCGGCACCAGCTGCTTCTGCAGGCCCTGCAGCCGGGAATCCATTTCCGCGATCTGCTTGCGTAACTCGTCCCGGTAACGCCGCTTCACCTCGTCCGGATCTGCCTTCCCGAGATTGGCGCCCATCATGACTTCGCCGGTCTTGATCGACATGCGTGTTTCGGACAACTGCGTGGACAACCGCTTCTGCTGCATCGCCAGCGGGTTCAGCAGCAGGGTGTCGAACAGCGCCACGACCACCGCCACAGCACCCGCGGCAATCAGCACCCGCTCACGCAGGGAGCGCGCGTTAAAAAGAGCGGTCCAGTGTTGCCAGCGCCTGGTGAGTTCGGACATCAGCGTTTTTCTCCGGGACCTGCGGCAACAGCAACGGGCTCACCCGTAGTGAGATTGAACTCCAGGTAACGCGGACTTGCGACAACCGGCTTTTCGCCATCCTTGGACGGTAGCGCAGGCACCACCGCAGGCCGCCGCATTTCCAGTGCTGAAAACGCGCGCCCCTGGAGCGCGGGTTCCTTGTTCATTTTCTGGATGTACTCCGGCAGCAGGTTCGCACTGATCACCCGGCCCTGAATGGCAACCTCACCGGCGCCGTCGACCGTGAAGCCGGTGAGCCACAAACCGTCCAGCGCCTGTCGCGAAAATGCCAGCAGATAACTGGCGAAGCCGTTGCGATTACCCAGGGCGCCGCCTTCCAGTACGCCCATGGCGGCACGTGCGGATTTCAGTTCCATCTCCAGCCGGGCCACCTCGGCGGCAAGACCGGTATCATCTTTTTGCGCTGCGCCCTCGCCCTTGAGCCGGTCGGTGTATTTGCCCTGCGCCTTGAGCAGTCCCTGCGCCGAAACCAGTTCAGCACGCAAGCCGTCCACCTGATACCGGCTGTAGAACAGCAGGCCGATCATCACCACCGTCGCGACTCCGGCCAGTATTACCGCCCGGTTCAGCGACAGCAGCAGACGCGGCTTGCGGAATGCAGGGCCTAAAAGATTGATGTACTGGCTCATCAGAGTACGCGCTCTTCACGCAGCGCTGCGCCGATCAGTTGCAGGCATTGCGATTGCCGCAGTGGATCACGCAATTCCGGGACCCCCGGAAAATCCATGACCTGTTCCAGATCGAGCTGGACCACCGGCACCGTCAGGTTGGCGCCCAGATATTCGACCAGCTGCGCGCCATCGGGCACCTGCGAGACAATCAAGCGCGACACCGCCACATTGCGAAACTGGCGGTCAAAGTTGTCCAGGGATCGCTGCAGTTCCAGCGCCACCCGGTCATAACGGGCTTCGACATCCATGCCGGAAGCAAAGTCCTGCAACGAAACCTCGATCTGGCGGGCCTGGTACAGCTCTCCGTTGCAGGTGAATGTCAGCAGCGCACCGGCATCATCAAAACACAGCATGGCCAGACCACGGCCTTCTTCTTCAAGCAGCCTGGCCACGTTGCGTTGCGCGAGTTCGGGAATATCGATCACTTCCAGATCAATATCGGCCTCATTGAAGGGTTTGACCGTCGCGGCAATCGCATCGTTACGCGCCGCTACCGCCAGCATCTGCGCTGCGCGGCCGGTATTATCCCCGCCGGGCACGTTGACGGCATCGACCATCGCGGCTTCAACCGGATAGTCGATCATGTCCTTCAGCGACCAGCGCACCGCACTCCTGGCCTCCGCTGCAGGTACATTCGGCGCATCGACGGCAAAGGTCTGGTACTGGCTGGTCTTCAGCAGCGTCGTGCATTGATAACGGTCGAGATTCAGTTCCTTGCGCAAGCGCTTCAGCGTATCGACGTCACTGCCCTCTTTGCGAAATGATTCGCAGAGCAGGATTTCCGGACGCGGCTTGCCCTCGACAAGTACATGCGACAGATCAATGCGATCTGAATGAAGATTGAGGCAGAGCCAACCTGGACGTCGTTTTTTTCCGAATAAATTCATGCGCTCGGCGGCTAGTGGAACAAACCCAGTGAAAATACCATATTTTTCAATGTTGTCAATGACTTAACTCAAGGTTTCTGGTACCCAGCACTGACTAGAAACCGTAATCCCTTGTTTTAATTAATAATTTTCTCACATTAAATCTGCATATCGTTGCCAAGCACTGTTGGACGGTATCCATGTTCATTGCAAAGAGTGTGCCCGGCCAATACTGCGCCTCAAACGACAGCGCAGCGACAGCAATTGTGAGCCCCTGCCGTCATTCAGGCAGCATTTGCAGAAACGTATGGCCTGTCGTCGCAAAGTCGGCGTCATTACCGGCAATCACCTGTCTAAATCTCGCCGGATTTGTCGAGCAGGCGACACTGTCACCAAAATTGACAATTGATGACCGGGGAACGCCTGGCATCGAATGACGTTCGCGGCGGCAACCGCGTGAATTCAGTTGGTGCTTTCCCGCATATAAATCGTTTCGTCGCCGCCACGCCTGATGCCGAAACGTGCGCGTGCCGCAGGATCCTTGGTGTAAGTGCCGGGCGGATTACACCAGTTGCCGCGCAAATAGGCCTTGTCGCCGGCCACGGCTACCGGGGCAAACGGCGGAGCCGCCGGACAAGCGTCGGCAGTGGCGCCGGCCCCCAGATTCACCGCCACATCGACACTGCCGCTGGTGCCGCTCGTGGGTTTTGCCAATGTCACCGTGCCGCGTCCCTTTTGCAACGGACTCGTAACTGCAGTGACCGACGTCACAATGCCGCCGATGGTGTTCCCCAAGCCAACGTTCGCTGGTGCGAGCGCCGTGCAATTGTCATCGCCGTTGGTGATCCAGAACGTGCCGTTCCAGTACTGCGTCTCGATCGGAACACGCAACGGCAGCAGTGGCGAGCCACTGGCGCCGCCCACGCGAAACCGGCCGAAACGCATCTGCTTGTCGTTCGCAGTCAATACGTTGCCGTCGCTGAACGCCATGCCATTGCCCACGCTAGCCGCGCCGAAACGCGCGGGATTGCTGGCATACGCGACGCCATCAGCATCAATCACATTGATCGCCAGGCTGATTTCAGCGTCGAACGGCGCAACCGGCGTGGCGCGCGAAAAAAACAGTCCGGTGCCGGAACTGAAACTCAGGGAGCCGCTCCCCGAACCCGCGTCGTTGATCACCGGGTCGGTGCCGGTGATCCCACTGGTATCAAGTGCGCCGCTCGCTGCAGTATAGCTTTTGCCGGTAAGGCTACTGCTGGTGATACGCCACCAACTCCCGGCGTAGAGCGTGGTCGGGTTGTTCGACGCGTTTTCTGCCAGCAGGGTGATCACCGGCATGGCCGCGACGCGATAGTTGAACACCTGCCCTATGTAGGTAAAGTTGCCGGCGCTGCATGCAGTGCCGAATTCGGGTGTGTTATACGACACCGAAAAATGATCAGGGACGAAACGCCCGACGGCGATGCTCGTGCTGCAAACGTAGCGCCCGGCAGCCGTGCAATCACCCGTGGTATCGCTCGCATCCACGCCGGCGAAACTCGAGTCGACGAGTTGCAACTGGAAGGCACCCACATTGTCATAGGTGGCAACATCGGACGCGAGCTGTCCGGAAACAAACGTCGTGCCGAGCGAGAGCGCACCGAAGGTTGCCGTGCAGGCGGCACCCGCACATACACTGAGCGCGGCGGTCGGCGTCCCGGTGTAATTGGTGGTAATCGCTGGCACGCCGGCCGCATTCACGGCATTGGCGCTCACTCTGAACGGCCTTCCCGCCTTGTGGGTTATGGTGCCGAACGTCATGTCGTCAAGCGTTCGCGCGATCCCCGCCGTCATCCAGTCGGCGTCACTCACGCTTAGCGCGGTGAACGCATCCGGCCGAATCGCGAAATTATCGGTCGAACAGCCGGTCGCAGTCGGTGCACCCGCCGGATAAGTGATGCGCAATCGCACATCGCCATAAGCATCAGGTACGGTGAAACTGATGGTCTTGCGGCCATTGTCGCCGGCAATAAATACAGGATCAGGCGATATCGTCTGTATCGTCGTCCAGGTGGAGCGGCAGCTGTTGGCATCGAGTGCACCGGAATTGTTGCTGCTGTCGAGCACCTCTACGCGCACCGTATCGGCGAAGCCCGTCAGGATCGCGGTTTTCGCCGTATCCAGCGCAATCATGTCAAGACTGATGGGGCTGCCGGCAATCCGGGTCCTGATAACACCCGTGACCGCCCCGGCAGCCGTATCGGTTTCATAAGCGTTGAAGCCCCCGGGAGTAGGGACAATGACAGCGCAGGCGTGGGTTTGCGTCGCAAGCGCCGTCAGCGCAGATTGGCTCAAAACCTTTGGATATACCCGCAACTCGTCGATATTACCTTTGAAATGGTTCGCTAACGTCGGTTCGCCCGAGATGTTGGTTTCGCCGCCGATCGAGGCCATGCCGGCATCAATTCCCCAGCCGGCTGAATTCACGCTTACTCCCGACAACAGATTGCCCGACGCGTCAAACACATAAATCCGGCGCACGCCATTACTTATATCAGCCACACCCGCAACAAAATACCAGGTGTTGTTGGCAATAATGTTAGGCGTATCGAGAATGATCTGGGAGGAACCACGCGCATAGAAACGCAAGATGCCAGTGCCCCCTTCCCCCAGACTCAAACCGTAGCCGCCGGTGTTGGTTTCATCGTCAATCAGTATCCGCTGTGCACCCACGGTGATGTCAGTCGACCTGATCCAGCCAGTGATGGTGAAATCAGTGTTCAGATTGGGGAACCCCGGCAGCGCCACGTAGCCCTGGGTAATGGAGCCCCCGTTGTCGAATACGCCGTAGCGACAGGTTCCGGGGTTGCCGGGAATTGCACGCGAACCATCCGTCGTGTTGGCACTGTTGATGGCGGTGCCCGGATAGCTGCCCGAAGTATCCACCACTTCGCCGGCAGCCCCGCTCCAGCCCGCTTCATCCATCCGGTATTCAGCCAGAGCCGGCGTGGCGCTGATGGTGTAAACCTGCCCGATGAAAGTGCCGGTCAAGGTCGGGCTCACCGCCCCGGGGCCGGTCTGGTCCAGGCCAAGCGTGCCGGCGCCTATGCCAGTGTTGGCGGTCACCGTCCATGTCGTGCCGCTGCCCGTCACTGACGCAATGTAGGCGCCACTCAGGCCGCTTGCCGCGAGCGAAAAAGCGGTGGCATCTACCCCGGTTACGCTCTGGTTGAAAATAACCGTCCACGAAACCGTCGCGGCACTGGTCGCGGCACAGGAGACTGAGCAATTGATCGAAACAACAGAAACAGGGAGCGGCACCTCCCTGAAGGCGATGATGGCACTGTTGCCGGCGTCGCCACCCAGCGTCAGTTGCCTGTTCACCACATTGCCTGTTGCACCCGCCGCGGGCATGATCCTGTAGGCGGTGGATTGGGACGCATCGGTACCGTCGCCGTTGCGATACTGGGCGGCTCCTGCATTGGCCCAACCCGCCGTTTGCAATCCCCAGGTGTTGTTATCAATGGAAACCCAGGTCGCGAGAACCAGGGCGCCGGGGGTGACGGTGTTGATCCCGGTAATCGTCACATCATCCGCTCCGCCGGGTGCGGCGAAGTTGGTGTTGGTCAGCGCCACATCAATCGCCCAGGTATTGACACTCAAAGTCGGCCTGAACACATGCATGGCCACGGTTGTCGCGTTAGCCCCCCCGGGGAAAGAGACGCTCGGATTGGCCGCCCAGGTGCCGTTATAGCGGGCCCAGAACAGCCTTTGTGTCGTCCTCGTGAGATTGGCGGCCTCCGTGGTCCACGTTTGCCCCCCGGCGTTCGAAATCACCAGGTTTTGGTTGGTTTCCCGTGCATTGGCGACGAGAACCACAAGATCCCCCGCCTGCATGCCTCCCGGCGGAATAACAGCGACCACGGTCGCATCAAAACTGCCGTTGTCAGCAGGGTTCGATGCCGAACCCACATAAGTGATCGCCGCATGCACCGTATTTTGGAAGCACAAAAAAGCGGCGGCAGCAAAAACAATGGCATGGAAAAGCGGGCGCAAATCACGTCTCGCGAACGACGAGATGGCGGCCCGCAACACAACTCTTGGCATGCGAGTCGAGGCCGCATAAGTTATTGTTTTTATTATATTTTTCAAGGTCCGCACTCGAAGCGCGGCGCGGCCGCCGTCGGATCCTTGCACTTGGCCACTGTGACGACCACACGCCGCTCGACGTAACCCGCCGGGGGAACGGCGGGAGCAGCCACACACGCCGGCTGATTACAGGCAGTAGCGGTGATTTCGTACACGCGAATCTCGCGGTTGGCTTCAAATGCAGACGAGATGCTGCAACTTAACTGGACGGTGAACGGGGCCAAAGATCCACCCAAACCCGTCAGCGAAACCGGCGCCGGGCATGGCGCAAAAGCCGCGGCGCCCGGTGCGATCGTATTGTCGGGATCGAGTGCACGGTACATCGCCCAGTTGATACCGGCGCGTGCAGCATAATAGGCGCGCACGCCCAGCACGTCGTTCTGTATGGTGTTCTGCTGCAGCCCGGTAAACATCACCATGAAGGCACCCAGCGCCGACAGCACGACCAGCAGGAAAATCCCCGTGACGAGGCTGAAACCGCGCATGCCTGCGATGGCGGATGGGCGACGACGCATGGTCATGGCGCGTTGCTCACCTGTGCCTGCTGGAACATGCGCACACGTTCCAGACCGCCGCCTGCCGGAATGCTGTTGATCTGCAGGATGATCGAAACAGTGGCGATCCGTTCGGTCAGTGAAGCGGAACTGTAGACGAACTGGCATTCACCGACGTCAACATTACCGGCCAGCACGGCGCTGCTGCCACCCGCCGGCGGCGCCACCTGCGCGGCGTTGTAGGCATAACCCGAATAACGAACCAGCTGGCCGCCGGTGCAGCCATAGGTCACGGGGCCGCTGACCACATGAAAACGTTTTGCGGGCGACGGCTCCGGGAATTGCCAGGGAACAATGGGTATTGTTCCCACACCGCCCAGGGCTGCGCGATTGTCACCGGCGTAGGCATTCGATGTCGGGCCCGTGTTGTACAGGTTATAAACCACGATCTGGCTGCCGCCCGGCAAAGCGGGTGGTGTCCCCAGAACATCAAAACCGTCAGGGTCTGCCTGCGTAAAATCCAGCATATTGTTACCACTGCCACCACTGCCGACCTCGGCGCGATAACGCCCGCCGCCGGTGGTCGCGATAAATTCGACAAACTTGCCGCTGCCGTCCACCCTTACGCTGTTGGGCAGGGCGAGCCGCAGGTCACGCGTCATGCGCCGCAATGCGGTGTCGGCCTCGTCGGTCAGCGCAGCACGGCGCGCAGCATCGGCATAACCCTCAACCGGCCGACGGATGAAAAGCGCGACTGTCGCGGCAATGATCGACGTAATGGCGATCACCACGACCAGTTCGATCAGGGTCACGCCCTTTATTGATCGCGTCGTGTTCATCAAATCAGGGCAGCGCATTGGGGGCATAGCGGGTGCGGTAACCGTCAAGCACCACAATGACATTGTTGGGGCCCGTCACGGTAACCGTGACCCGAAGACTTGCCGCCGCCGGCACGGCATCGGCTCCAACAACCAGCGCATGCTGTACCACCGCTACCGCCACCTGATACGCGCCAAGACCGCTGATGGCCACGCCGTCAATATTGGCTGGTGCAGCCACCGGCAAGGCGGCGTAATCGCTGACATTGTCGAAAGGTTGAACACCACCCCTGGTTTCGCCACCTTCGGCGCCGACGTTCTCTGGAATGGCGCATACCGTCGCGGGCAGCGCATCGGCTGCCGCAGGATCATCCGGATCACAATAGGTAAACGGCATTGCCAGCACTTCTTCGAGATAGGCCTCGGCGATCGCCAGCGCCTGCTTCTGCGCCAGCGGATCGGCACTCGCGCGCGTGGTGTAATTCATCACGCCCAGTATGCCGGCCAGGCCAACGCTGATGATGGCAATGAACACCACCAGTTCGACCAGAGAAATCCCGCGGCAGCGCCGGGCATTGCCTGCGGAAATTCCGGCCGTTTCAGTTGGCCGTGACATAACCGGTATTGGCGGCAACAGTAATGACTCGTGCCGGATCGCCGGCAATCGTGCTGGTAAACGTAATGACAACAGCTCCGGTGCTGGGGCTGCCCAGGCCATCAAAACTGAATTCGACGGGATTCAATGTAACGCCGGCCGGCGCCGTTTCCACAGCAGCCGTACCGCTCACCGGGTAGGTCAGCCGCGTGCCGCAACTGGTTGCCGTACCGGCAATGACCTGGTTCGCCGTGATACAGACAAAAACCGGCCGCCGCCAGGCAATCGCTGTTTTCTGCGCAAGGCGGACCACCGCCACCGACTTGTCGTAGAAGCCACGAGAATCAAAGGTGCTGGCCTGGAAAAACCGCGGGGCCGCAACCGCAGCGACAATCGCCAGGATCGCGATCGTAACCACCAGTTCCACCAGCGTGAATCCCGCGGTTTTCATGGTTACTGTTCAAAAAAAACAGGGAGTGCGCAGCAGGCCGCGCCTCCCCGTTTTTTTAACCAGTCCGACTCAGGCGCAATCAGGTGTACGCCTCAGAACTGATTAACAACCGGCCGCTGATGCAGTGCCAGCAGCGGTATAAGTCACCGTGCAAGCCGGAGCCGCATCCAGTGTATAAACAGGTGCCGGGCCGGTAAATCCGTTGGTGCTCGACAGCGCAGCGCCGATGCCTGCCGCATCTGCGGTAGGAATGCCTGAGGCATGGGTCACGCCACCTGCGGCGCCAACCATCGCACAATTGCCGGCGCCACTACCCGCGGCGACCCACGATGCCTGACACAACGCCACCGCAGAGTTCATGGCGCCGATCAATCCGTTGGCTGCCGCTGTGCGCGCCTGAGTCTGAACATCAATGAATCGCGGTAAAGCCGTTGCCGCCAGAATGCCCAGAATCGCGATCACGACGATCAGTTCCACCAGGGTAAAACCACGTTGCTGTTTCATTACTTTCTCCTTCTTTCGGATCAAAACCGCTGAGATTAAAATTAAATGCTTTTCACCAACCAAATTTCAAAGGCAAGCTTCGTACCCAAAATATTACATCAGCAGCCTGAAGTCACCAGCGGGCCGAATGTCGGCGACCGGTTGGCTGCCACCGGCGCCGTGTAGGTAAAACTGCAGTTCACAGGATCATTGCCCATCACCATCATGCGCAAAACCGCGCCGGCCGCCGGACCGCCAAGCTCGGTGTTATAGCCGTCCTCCGACGTCGGGCCGGCATTGATGCCTGCCGCAGTCACAATCCCCCCCGCATCCGCCGTCGGATACGCATGGATCATGGTCACATTGACGCCTTCCATTTCCAGCGTTGCCGTGCACTGCGGGGTAGACGCCAGACAGGCCGCATGGGCAAGGGCGCCCGCACCCTTCATCGCTCCCAATGCCCCGTTCAGTTTGGCGACACGCGCCTGCACCTGCAGGTTGGCAAACCGCGGCAAGGCTGTCGCTGCCAGGATCGCCAGAATAATGATCACGATGATCAACTCGATCAGCGTAAAACCGTCTTGGAAACGCTTGCTCATGTGATTTTTCTCACAAAAACCTGTTCATCTCTTTGATATTACAGCAAAAGTAATGCCAAGGTAACCCATGGCGCATCAGGACCACCGATACGCCGAGGATGGTTGCAGGAAAATGCCGCTGATGCCCTGGATCCGTTGCGCGCCTGCGTGGACATTCTGGTAGGCGATTTTCACCCTGAAACGCAACTGTTTGACCCCGCTGTGGATTTCCAGCTCCAGTCCGCGGCTTGAATTCACCACGTACACCAGTTCCTGCGTCCTGGCATCAAAGTACCACGTACCCGGCGCCGGCGATTCCGGATAGTCTCCGGCGTAATTTGTCGGCTTTTCCGACAGCCAGCGTGTCGGATTTTCGACTTCCAGCGTCCGTGCTTCGCCTTCCCGGCGCTCCACAATCAGTTCCGCCAGCCGGATCTGCAGAGCGGTCTTGTACAAGCGCAGCGTGGAATCAAAGTGGGCGCGCTCGGCGGCAGCCTGGTAATACGTCAGGCGCTCCAGAAAAACGCCCAGCAGTATCGACAGCACGACCGCGACCACCGCCAGCTCAAGCAGCGAAAAACCTGTTTCCCGTCGCTTCATCCCGGCTACTTTTTAGCCGTCGCAGCCGAGCCCAGGTCCCAGATCGGCAGAAACACGCCCAGCGCCAGGATCAGCACCAGTATCCCCAGCATGACGATCAGGATCGGCTCGATCTGGGCGCTGAGATTTTTCAGGTCGTATTCGACTTCGCGCTGGTACATATCGGCGATTTCGCCGGTCAGGTCATCCAGCGCTCCGGATTCCTCACCCACCGCGATCATCTGCAGCACCACCGGCGTAAACACGCCTGCGTCACGCGCCGTACGCAACACCGATTCGCCGCGCTCCACGCCTTCGCGCATGCGGATGATGCGCTCGCTGATGTAGACGTTTTCCACGGTATTGGCCACCATGCCCAGGCTGGTGGTCACCGGCACACCGCTGCGGAACGCCAGCGAAAAGCTGCGCGAAAACCGCGCCAGCGTCGCTTTCTGGATGATCGGACCGGCCACCGGGATACGCAGCTTCAGGCGATCCCACTGCATCTGCCCCACGGGGGAACGGGTCCATGCACGAAAGCCGAAAATGGCCGCAACCAGGCCTGCGAGCATGAAAGGCCAGTACTCGACCATGAAATTGGAAAAAGCAATCAACACCTTGGTCATCAGCGGCAGTTCGGCCTTGAAGCCCGCGTAAACCTTGGCAAATGCCGGTATCACAAAAATGTTGATGATCACGATGGCGATTCCCATCGTCGCCATCACAAACGTCGGGTAACGAATCGCGGTCTTCACCTGCTCACGCATGAATTTTTCAAATTCGAGATGATGGAACAGCCGCAGGAACACCTCTTCCATGCGCCCGGTCTGCTCACCAACGCTGACCATCGACGTGTAAAACTGGTTGAACACTTCCGGATGCCGCGCCAGCGACAGGGAAAGTTCACGTCCCGAATCAAGGCTCTCCCTCAGGTCGCGCACGACCTCGGCGAAATTCGGATTCACCGACGAATCCTCCAGCCCCTTCAAGGCACCCATGATCGGCACGCCGGCCTTGAGCAACGTATACAGCTGCCGGCTGAACAGCAAAACCTCCATGGGATCGATTTTTTTCCTGCGGAAGCTGATGCTGAAACCCGACCCCTCGCCGGGCGCTGCAGAAGGTTTTATTTCCAGCGGCACCACGCCCAGACCGAATAATTGTCCGGCCACTGCGCTGCTGTCTGCACCCTCGAGTATGCCCTGCACGGCTTCGCCGCGTCCGTTGCGTCCCTTGTAGGCAAAAAACGGCATCCGCCGGTTACTCCGCGAGCTGGCTGCTGACGCGCATGGCTTCGTCAGGCGAGGTTTTTCCGGAGGCGGCGAGTAGAGCCGCATGGTGGCGCAGGGTATGCTTGCCGAGCTGCTGGCGCGCGACCTGTATGAATTTCTGCACATCCTCCTGATTCGCGGCCTCCACCACCGGCTTGGTCATCTCCAGCATTTCATAAACGCCGGTGCGGCCGAGATAGCCGGTGCCATTGCAGTACGAACAGCCGCGCCCGCGTTTGTAGACCTGTTTATCAACTTCGTCGCCGAGCGCGCTGCGCAACCATTCATGTTCGCCCGGCAAAGGCTGGTGATCTTCAATGCAGTTCTCGCAGATCACCCGGACCAGGCGCTGGGCAATCACCAGTTGCAGTGACAAGGCCACCATGTAGCGCGGCGCTCCCATGTCGAGCAGCCGCACCGGGGTGCTGGAAGCATCGTTGGTATGCAGTGTCGAAAACACCATGTGACCGGTCATCGCCGCACGCAATCCGGTTTCAACGGTGTTTTCATCGCGCATCTCGCCAACCAGCACCACATCCGGATCCTGGCGCAAGGCGGCGCGCAGCACGCGATCAAATGTCAGCTCGATTTTTTCGTTGATCTGCACCTGGTTGATGCCGGGCAGCCGGTATTCGACCGGGTCCTCAACCGTGATGATCTTGCGCTCCTGGGTATTCAATTCGTTCAATGCCGCATATAGCGTCGTGGTTTTGCCGCTGCCCGTCGGCCCGGTCACCAGCACCATGCCGCTGGGGCGGCTGATCACTTCGCGGATCTTGACCAGCATGTCGGCCGGTATGCCGATGTTGTCGAGCCCGAGAATACCGCTGCCCTGGTTCAGCAAACGCATCACCACGGATTCGCCGTACTGGGTGGGCATGGTCGAAATCCGCACATCGACCGCGGCGTTGCGGATTTTGATGGCAAAGCGCCCATCCTGCGGCATGCGCTTCTCGGAGATGTCCAGCCCGGACATCAGCTTCAGGCGCAGCACCACTGCCGAGGCAATCTTGGGATCGGTTTCAGTCTGCAAATGCAGCACGCCATCGATGCGGAAGCGTATCTGCAGCCGTTTTTCCTGGGGCTCGATATGCACGTCCGAAGCACGGGCCTGGGTGGCATCCTCGAACACGGTCTGCAGCAGCTTGACGACCGGCGCTTCCTCTGCGCCCGGCGTTGTGGTCAGCGCACCGAAATCGGCGACCGCCAAATCACCCATGTCCGCCCCGAGTTCCTGGGCAAGTCCGGAAATCTGCTCGGTGCGCCGGTAGCTGCGGTCGATCGCACGCAGCAATTCGGTTTCGGTGACCACCGCAAGGTCGATTTCCCGCTTCAGCAGGCGCGTGATTTCGTCGTAGGCCGTGAGGTCCGTCGGGTCGGCCATGCCCACGGTGTACGCCTCGCCCTTGTCTTCGAGCACCATCGCGCGGAAACGGCGGGCCTGGGTTTCCGGCAGTTTGGCCACCACGTCGCGCTTGAAGTTGTAATGTTTGAGGTCGATATAGACTGCGCCCAGCTGCCGCGCCAGCGCCTTGGAAATCTGCTCCTCGGTGATGAACTTTTTCTCGATCAGCACATGGCCCAGCCGGCGCCCGGTTTTTTT
>CAMBCD010000016.1 GCA_945863085.1 Bordetella parapertussis | reverse complement strand
CCGAGCGAACGCGCAAAAAATTCGTCGGCCGAACCCGGTGAATCGGCAACGATCAGCCGTATCGGCCGCGCCGGATAATCCACCGGGCCCGGCTGTGCGACACAGGGCCCCGCGCTGGCGACAAGGATGCACGCGCCGCATGCCAGCCGCCGCGCAAAGCGCAACAGCAGAAACGGCGCGGCCGTACTCAGACCCGCAGATGCTGGTTGAAAAACTCCAGCGTGCGCTGCCATGACAGTTTCGCCGCGGCTTCGTCGTAACGCGGCGTCGTATCGTTGTGGAAGCCGTGGTTGACGCCATCGTACATGTGCATGGTGTAACGCACCTTGTTGGCTTTCAGCGCCGCCTCATACGCAGGCCAGCCCTTGTTGATGCGTTCGTCGAGCCCGGCATAATGAATCAGCAGCGGCGCCCTGATTTTCGCGACATCGCTGGCTGCCGGCTGGCTGCCGTAGTACGGCACTGCGGCACCAAGATCCGGCATCCGCACCGCCAGCGAGTTGGACACGCTGCCGCCAAAGCAGAAACCGACGACACCCAACTTGCCGGTAGTCTCGGCACGCGACTTCAGGAACACCGCGCCGTTGTACAGGTCCTCGCTGCGCAGTTTTGGATCCTGCGCCGCGAACATCTCGCGTCCCCGGTCTTCGTTGCCGGGATACCCGCCCCAGGGCGTCAGCGCATCCGGCGCAAAAGCCACGAAATCCGCCAACGCCAGCCGCCGCACGACATCTTCAATGTACGGATTCAGGCCACGGTTCTCGTGGATCACCAATACGGCCGGCAGTTTGCCGCGTGCATTCGCCGGCTGCGCCATATAACCACGCATCGGTCCCGAGCCGCCCGGCGAAGCGTAATTCGCGTAGCCGGTCTTGATGCGTTTGTCGCTCTGCGGTACCTGCTGCGCCCAGGCAAAGTTCGGCTGCAGGCTTTCCAGCATTGCCGCCGCGCCAAATGCACCAACGGCAAACTTGCCGGCACGATCGAGAAAATCGCGCCGGCTGAGCGCGCCGTGCACGTAGCCGTCAAACAGCTGCATCACTTCCGGCGGAAAATCCTTTGCGGTTCTGCGGTCCATGACAATCTCCTGTTTGGGTATCAGGCGAACAGCTACAGCGGAATGCCCAGCAGCTTCGCCGCGGTCTCACCCAACATCATCCGGCGCTCGGCGTCGGTGAATCCCGGCGCGTTGAGGATGTGGTTGACCGAATCGGCCTGCCAGGGAATCGGGTGGTCGGTGCCGATCACCAGCTGGCTGACGCCGACTTCCGCCGCCAGGTGGCGCAGCGCCTCGTCGGTAAACACCAGCGTGTCGTAATACATGTCACGCAGGTACTCGGTCGGTTTTTTCTTGAGCTTCACCCCGGTATCCATCTCCGGGGCGACGCGCAGGCTCTGATCCGAACGCGGCGCGTACGACGGCAGGAAACCGCCACCGTGCGCGGAACAGATTTTCAGGCCGGGGAAACGATCCAGCGTGCCTTCAAAAATCAGGTGCGACAGCGCGATCGTGGTGTCCAGCGGATTGCCGATGGTGTTCGACAGCCAGCCGTTGCCCTTGAACCTCGGTTCGAGTTGCGGCGTACTCTGCGGATGAATAAAAATCAGCACGCCCAGTTCCTCGGCCTTGGCCCAGAACGGATGGAATCTGGGATCGGAAAACTCCGCACCCGCAACACTGGCGCCGACCGCCGCACCGCGCAGGCCGAGTTTTTTCACGCCATGCACCAGCTGCTCCACGGCGAGGTCGGGAAACTGCAGCGCCACCGACGCGAACGCGACAAAACGGTCGGGGTAGTTATCGCAATGTTCGGCGAGTCTGTCGTTCTGGATGCGGATCACTTCCGCCGCCACATCGCGTTCGGCGCGATACCAGGTCGGATTGATGCTGAGCGCCTCGATGTCGATTCCCTGCTCGTCCATCTCCGCAATGCGCCGCGAACCGACGTCACCGATACCGGGGCCACGCTGGTCTTCGACCTTCATGCCGAGCAGGGCCAGCGCCTCGCCCACCACACAATGCGCATGCACGTCGATGGTTTTGACGCGTTTTCCGCCGACCAGCACCTGCCGGCGCCGCCCGCCCGCCGGCCCCTGCGCGGCATTGCTGATGTTGCAGCCGGTGAAAATGAGGCTGCTATGGTCTGCGCAGCAGTGTTCTGTGTTGCGTATGCTCATGTACTCCCCCGTGGATCGTGAACCAACTGTGGCACGCAGAATACCAGTGCCCCCATGTCCACACCATGACCTTGAAGCAGACATCGCCCGGCGCTGCTTTACAATCGCCGCAACAGGGAGAGCAGACATGGATCGCGGCATCTGGGCCATCTGGTACGACATCGCCGACAACAACAGGACGGAATACCTGGACTGGTTCCATCGCGTCCATATTCCCGAAAAACTGTCACGTCCCGGTTACCGCTGGGCCGCGCATTACGCACTGGGCCACGGCGGGCGCGGCCAGGGTTATCTCGCCCTGTTCGGCGGCGAAACCACGCAGACCTTTCTCAATCCCAGTCCCGGCCAGCTCGCGACGCGGCAAAACACCGAAACCAGAACATTCATCGCCATGCGCATCAACGCCGCCGCCTGCATCCTCGCCGAAGAAACGCGTGTTGATGGTCCCGATGCCGGCAGACGCAGCCCCGGCCTGACCGCGGCGCCGGTGGTGCAGATCGGCCATTACAACGCGCCCTCACCCGCGGTCGAAGACGACCTCGGCGGCTGGTACGCACAACAACGGTTTCCGCTGCTGGCAACATTGCCCGGCTGTGTCGGCGCACGCAAAATGCTGGCGACCGTCGGCAGCTACAAACACGCGATCCTGCACGAATTCAGCAGCCTCGAATTGCGCGAGCAGCATTTCGCGCCGCACGAAGCCGAGCGTGATGACCCGGATACCTGGATGGGCCGCGTGGTACCGCAACTCCAGCACGCGCCATATTCACCGGCGGTGGGTTGCCGCATCTGGCCCGTCGTGTAGTATTCGCGCGTCACATATTTGTAACTATATTTATAAGACATTGTTTTTATTGATATTTTTTAGTAAGCTGCCCCTATGGAATACACCACCCTCGGCCGTACCGGACTCAAGGTCAGCGTCGCCGGCCTCGGCTGCGGCGGCAACAGCAAACTCGGGCTGGGCACCGGCCACGACAAGGCCCATGCGGTGGGCATCGTGCAGCGCGCACTCGACCTCGGCGTCAACTTCATCGACACCGCGCAGTACTACGGCACCGAACCCGCGGTCGGTGAAGCGATCCACGGCCGGCCGCGCGATTCCATCGTCATTTCCACCAAACACAAAGTCTCATTGATCGACGGCACGGTTTTCTCCGTCGCCGAAATCCTCGCCGGGCTTGACCGATCGCTGCGCGCGCTGGGCACCGACCATGTCGATGTGTTCTGCCTGCACACCGTGCTGCCGCAGGAATACGACCGCGTGCTGGCCGAGATCGTCCCGCCGCTGCTGCGCGAAAAGGAAAAGGGCAAATTCCGTTTTCTCGGCATCACCGAATTCGCCGGACGCGATCCGCGGCACGACATGCTCGCCCGCGCGCTCGGCGACGACTGCTGGGACGTGAAGATGGTCGCCTTCCACATGCTCAACCAGAATGCGCGGCAGCGGGTGTTTCCGGCGGCGCAGGCCAAAAACATCGGCACGCTGCTGATGTTCGCGGTGCGCGCGATTTTCAGCGTGCCGGGGCGGCTGCAGCAGGACATTACCGAACTCGCCACGGCGGGCAAGCTGCCGAAATGGCTCGCGGAAAAGAAAAATCCGCTGGATTTCCTGCTGCACGACCAGGGCGCACGCGACATCATCGAAGCCGCCTACCGCTATGCGCGACACGAACCCGGCGCCAACGTCGTGCTGTTCGGCACCGGCAATCCCGATCACCTGGCGCCCAACATCAAGGCCATCCTGCAGCCGCCGCTGCCCGCCGCCGACCGGCAAAAAATCGCGGAACTGTTCGGCGCGCTGGAAGGTGTGGGGCTCGACGAGATCATTCCCAAGCGTTAGACCCGGGACGCGTCCACCCCGCCCGACCCGAATGCATCAGCAGCGTCAGCGCCGCAAGGTCTGAACCGCCTCGCCGGGCACGAAGCGTTTGCTGGCTTCGTTCGTGCCATTCTGGATATCGCGCAATTGACGATTGGCTTGATGAAAGAGTTCGTTCAGTTCACGCACCAGGATATACGCATCGCCGTGGGTTTCAAGCGAGAGCCATCGGCCGAGTCTTTGCACTACCTTTGCACTACAAAAGCTGCTCGATCAACAGTTCGACGGTTGCAGGCCGTGTCGCCGGGGAGCGCCGCTCCTGTCTTGCCGTTGAATCAATGAATCTGATCATAGGATGCGCCTTGCCTCGTCGCGGGGCGCTCATCGCGAGCGCTTGCCGGAGTGGTGAAAATGGCCGTGTATGAGCAGAATGTCCGTTCGCTAGCGAACTTATCCGGTTCAAGGTCCCGCCAGCAAGCGAACCACCCCGGTGGCATCCGGCTCCGCTTCCAGCGCCTGTATGAGTGCAACGGCCGAATTCAAGTGATGCGCCGCAACCGGTTTCAGGGAAAACGACACGCAGTCGCGGAACTTTGCCTCGAGGCGCTCCCAGGAAACCGGGTTCTTCGCGTCGCCGGGGACGCTGGTCGACCGGTGTTCAAAACGCCGGCCGTCACGGGTGACGATCTCGACCGAGGTCTTCGACACGTCCTGTGAGCCGCCCTTGCCCGTGACCGGCCCGGTGCCCGCCCGGTAACTGACCCGGTCGGCCATGGCGAGCACCGCCGGATCGCGAAGCCCCTCCTCGGTGTAATCGCGCAGCGTCACGTTGCCCTTCGCCATCATCACCGCAGTCGTGAAGGGGATGCTGAACTTTCCATCAATGCTGACTTTGGGCCGGCGCTTTGCTGCGAGCGGCTCACACAGTTGCTGAGTACCGCCGGTGCCGCCGACGATGGTGATCGACTCGATGTCCTCGGGCTTGAGGCCATGCTGCTCCCGGATGGCCAGTGTCGAAGTATTTGTCGTGCGTGTGTAGGCGCATGCCGGCCACACCTTGAAGCCGTGCTTCTCGAGGATCGGAAACTTCACGCCGAGCCCGTCCACGATCCCGTCCCAGTCGGGCTCGCAGCCACGAATGTAGGTCCTGAAAAAACCGTAACGTCCCTCGACAAAGTCCTTGGAGCCGATGATGCCGCGCCGTGCGAGTTCCGCTGCGAGCACCGCCCCCTGACCGGAGAAGCCGGCCTGCATCGAACGCATGTGTGTCGCTGCGCCTTCGGCCATCTGGCGCGTGCCGCTCATCTGGTTGAAGCCGATGCCGAGCGCATTCTCCATCTGCTCCGGGTCGAGCTTCAGCAGCCTGCCGGCAGTCGCGGCGCCGGCAGCGAAGCCGATCAGTTGCGTCGCAAACCAGCCCTCGGCCATGGTCCAGTCGGGGACGTCGATCGCGCGGCTGATGCGCGTCATGATGTCCATGCCCGCGGCAATGGCCGTAATCAGTTCACGGCCATCGACGCCACCCATCTTTTCCGCGACTGCGAACGCAACCGGAATCGTGACAATGCCGGGATGTCCGCTCTCGCCCATGTCGTCGTAATCGAGCATGTGGCCCAGGCTGCCGTTGACAAACGTCGCCCATGCCGCGGGCGCCTTGCTGCCGAAACCGAGTATCGTCGCTTCGGGTTTGCCGCCCATGTCGGCAACATAGGCGTCGAGGATCGCCGCCTCGGGCGCCAGCGTGCTGGCGCCTATGGAGACGCCCAGGGTATCCATCACGCATTGCTTGATGAGATCGACCAGCTCCGGCGGCAGCGCTTCGTATTGCAGTGTCGCCGCATGCCGGGAAAGGGCGCGGGTAACGCCCGGCGGATTGCGGGCGGCATCCCTTTTCCCGGCAGCAGTGCCTCCGCTCATTTCACCTCCGGCTTTTTGCCCAGCCCAAGGTTGTTGATGATTTTTCCCCAGCGCTGAGTCTCGGCAAGGATCAAAGCCCGGAACTGCGCCGGCGTATTCGGCGGCGCCGCTTCGGCACCGTCCGCGGCCAGCCGTTCCTTCATTTCCGGCGCATTGACCACTGCACTGACCTCACGATTGAGCGTCAGCACGACGGCCGCCGGGGTGCCGTTGGGCGCAAGCAGGCCATACCAGCTGCGCAGATCATAACCAGGCACGGTTTCCGCAACGGTCGGCACATCGGGCATGGCCTGTACCCGCTGCGGACTGGTGATCGCGAGCGCTTTCAGCTTGCCGCTCCGGACCAGTGGTGACGCCGTGAGGGTATTGGTTATTGCAAGATTAACCCGGCCACCCATCACATCGATCATCGACAGGCCGCTGCCTTTATAAGGGATATGCGTCATCTCGATCGCGGCCATGGACTTGAATAATTCCATGCCCAGATGCACAACCGAGCCGACGCCACTTGAGGCGTATACCAGTGGCTTCGCCTTGGCCAGAGCAATCAATTCCTTGACCGAAGCTGCGGGCAGGGATGGCGTTGCCACCATCAGATACGGCTGCGACAGAATCATGCCCACCGGCGTGAGCTCTTTTGAAATGTTGGTGGTCACCGTGCCGAGGAGCATCGCCGTCACGTTCTGCGCGCTGAGCGCGACCAGCGTGTAGCCGTCCGGGGCGGCCTGGGTACCAATTTGCAGCGAAATCGCCCCGGTTGCACCGGGGCGATTGTCGACGACGACAGAATGCCCAAAACGCTCGGAGAGTTTTTGCGCGACTGCACGCGTCATCAGATCGCTGCCACTTCCGGCGGGAGTTCCGACCAGAATCCGCACCGGCCTGGATGGGTAGCCGGATGGATTTTGTTGTGCAGCTGCCATGTTGGCGATACCAACATTGGCCAGAATCACCATCAATAATAGAGCCTTCATGCTACACCTCCTCTTGTTTTATCAGTCCAGCATCACACGCTTTTACCCGCGGTTACCACCACTTCGTCACCCTCGACCGTGAAACGGTGTGCAAAATCTTCAGACACCCAATCCATGAAGCGCACAGCATCGTCAAAACGATCATCGCCATGGCGCAACACTTCCGGACGCAGCGCCTTGTCGATCAACACCGGAAGGAATGACACGCGTTTGACACCATCGCGGGACAAATGAGCCTTGGCAATAAGGCTGCGTTTGGCGTCGGCGCCATAGGACAGGTGCGGATAATCCGCATCAAGAACGACGCCGTAACGCTTCTCGAATGCCGCCGCCTTCTCCGGAGTCTTGGCGGTCGAGGACATGATGAAGTTGGACAGGCTGTAGAAACAGACTTTGCCCTGGTGCACGCCCACCGCCTTGGGTGTATGCGCGTGGTGGCCGAGTATCAGACCGGCTCCGGCATCAAATGCCGCATTGGCTACAGTCACCTGATAATCGGCAATCAGGCGCGGGATGTAATGGATGCCCCAGTGCAGAGAGACCACGACGTTGTCGGCCAGGCCCCTGGCGCGGCGGATGTCTTCAACCATGCCGGCAAGATCTTCTGCATACGGCACCGTAACCACCCGCGGCGGCACACCGGCCTGGTAATCGAAGGGCTCGTAATAAGTGTGGGCGCGCATGGGGGCGATGCCCGCGCGGTCAGGCCCGGCGGCGTATCCCGCCTGCAATATCGAGCAATAGGCCAGAAAGGCGGTCTTGATACCGTTTTTTTCGATAATGGCCGGAGCGCGCGCCTCGCTCAGGTTGCGGCCCGCACCGATGACCTGAAAGCCCTTGCCGCGGAACAAGGCCACCGTATCGAGCAGGGCATCCTCGCCCCAATCCATTGCATGGTTGCTGGCGAGGGACAACACATCGAAGCCGCATTCCGAGAACACCGAGGCCATATGCGGCTTCACCCGGCTGTGTGCACCGCCGGAATGCACCTGGAACGCGCCGCGCTCTGAATAAACACGCTCGACCTGCGCAAACCGGATGTCCGCCGCCGCCAGAACCGGTTTTGCCAGCGCAGCATAGGCATCGACCGGCTCGTGGATAGGACCAACGTCGCCGCAGGCCATCAGTGTCACCGTATTTGCCATGCTCAATTTGCCACGCTCGATTACCTCAGCTCATCAGGCCATGAATAAACCGCTGCGCCGCCGGTCGTAAACACCGCAGGTCAACCCGCGTATTTTTTCAACGCAGCAGCGGCCATGTAACGCTCCTCCAGCTCACGCTGCTTTTCGCCGCCCTCACCATCGGGACCGGGATCGGGACGCGGATAGGGGTTGTTCCTGCGGCTGGCCTGAAAATCCTCCCACGCCACAATTCCGCGACTCTGGAAATCCTGCATGAAATCATGCAGCGCCGCCCACATCACCTCGTGCGTGAATCCGGGATACCAGGCGATGTTGACGCCGAGCGCCAGATGTTCGTCCAGCCCGAGGTAACGCGGGAGTTTGCCCTTCATGAACGAAAGCGGCCCCTCGACCGCAGCCCGCGCCTGCCTGATCTCGTCCAGCGAATGCGGCGACTCGAGTTGCACCCAGTCCACACCCGCCTCGGAACGGTAAAGCTGCAGGCGGCGGATGCAGTCTTCAAGGCTGCTGTTCACCGCGTCCCGCGCATAACACTGCGACATGATCACAAAATCCGGATCAATCTCGTTCTTCATGTCCACGGCGGCGCGATAACGTGCGATCGCCTGCTCCACCGGCACCACCTCGACCCCGGCGCTTTGCGTGCGCCGCTTGCCCTCGATCGGCTGGTCATCAATCCGCACGCCGGCCACGCCGGCGCGTATGCATTCCCGCACCATCCTGCGCACCGCCATGATGCCACCATGCCCGGTGTCACCGTCCATGATGACCGGGAATTTCGCGCTTTGTGCGATCCATCCCGCGATCTGTACACATTCGGTCATGGTCGCCGTACCCACATCCGACAGTCCGGTGTAGGAGCCAACGACACCGCTGGTGCCGACAAAGCCGCATTCGCAGCCGGCCTGCTCCATGATGCGGGCATGGGTCGCCGTCGGCGGATGCAAGACCACCAGTACCTTGTCCTTGCGCTGTATCAGTTCGCGCAAACGCGCGGATTTTTTGACCGTGTCCATGTTCAGGCCGCTTTCGATAATGCGCCGCGCGCGTGCGCCGCGGCCTCGCGCCCGGCGATGCGCCCGAACACCGAGCCCGCCATCAGACCGGAACTGCCGGGATAGTTGAAATAAAACAGCCCGCCGACCAGCTCACCGGCGGCGAACAGGCCCGGCAGCGGCGCGTCCGCAATGTCGAGCACGCGGGTCGCGGTGTCGATCTTCAGCCCGCCGAAAGTGAAGGTGATGCCGCAAGTCACGGCATAGGCCGAGAAAGGCGCCTTCTCCAGCGGGTTGGCCCAGTTCGATTTCTCGATGGCGAGCCCGGTCGTGCACTTGCCGTCCTTGATGTTGGGGTTGAACGCGGCGTCCCGTTTCACCGCCGCGTTGAACTCACGCACGGTCTTCAGGAACTGCGGCGGGTTGACGTCTTCCATCTTCGCCACCAGCTCCTCAAGCGTATCCGCCTGGACTTTGGTCGTGCCCTTGGAGCGGTACTCGTCATGCAGCAGGTGGTCCACCTGCGAATCAAAGACATGCCATGCGTAACCGCCCGGCTGCTCCAGAACCACGCGGCCGTACTTCGCATACGTATAGTTGCGGAAGTCGGCGCCTTCATCGACGAAGCGTTTGCCCTCGGCATTCACCATGATGCTGAACGGGTATCCGTTGCGGCTCGCGGTGATCGGCCGGTCGAGTTCGCCGAAATCCGGCGCATACCGTTCCCAGGAAACAGAGTGACAGCCTGACCACTGCCCGTACGGCTGCGCCCCGATATCGATGGCCATGCGTATGCCGTCACCGGTGTTGTAGCGGGTGCCGCGCACCTTGGCCATGTCCCAGCCCGGCCCCAGGTAACGCGCGCGCCATTCGCGATTGGCCTCAAAGCCGCCCGCCGCAAGCACCACGGCCTTGGCGCTGATTTCCTCTTCGACGCCGTTCGCCCGCACACGTACACCCTGAATACCGTCGCTGCCGCAGATCAGGCCGATGGCCTGGGCGCCGTAGCGGATATCCACGCCATGTTTTTCAGCGGCCGTATATTCAGCCTGCACCAGGCCTCGTCCACCGCCTGCCGCCTCGACCACCGTGCCGCCGAAGAACTTGAACTTGCCTTCGTGTTTGAACGCATAACGCCCGAAGCGCGGCACAAAACGCACACCCCTGCCGTGCAGCCATTGCACGGTCTCGGTACTGTTGAGCACCAGCATCTCCGCCAGGTCCGGGTCGCAATAATATTGCGTGACGCGGCCCAGATCGTCGAGGTACTGCTCGGTGGTGTATTCACCGAAATCGGTATTGGCGATCTCCCCCTCGGAGAGATCCGGCACGACCGTTCTCACGGTATCCGCACCATGGTGCACCATGCGAAAACCGCCGCCGGTGTACGCACTGTTGCCGCCGCGCTGTGCTTCCGGGGCACGCTCCAGCAACAGAACGCTCGCATCATTCTCGCGCGCCGACAAGGCGGCACAAAGCGCGGCGTTGCCGCCGCCCACCACGATTACATCGTACGTATTTGCCATATTCTTTCCCATATTCTTTCCCATATTCAATCCTGCTTTTCCAGACCGCTACGCCCGGCCAGCGCGGCCTCACGGATATAACGTTCATAAGCAAACTGCAGCAATCCGCCGCACTCGAAGATCTGTTCGACGCCCGCGGGGTATTTATTGACCGGCAAAGTGGCGCCGGTGGCGGGGTTCACGATCACGCCTTTCGGGTAATCCACTTCCAGCGTGTCGCCGTCCTCTGCCAAAGCAGTGATGCCCGGCACTACAAAAATCGGGATCGCCCGCGAGATGCTGTTGCGCAAAAAAAGACGCGACACCGACTCGGCGATGATCGCGGCGATGCCCACTTCGCGCAGCACCAGGCCGGGCCTGCTGGATCCGCAGCCGAAGTTGCGCCCCGCGATCATGACGTCGCCGGGTTTTACCTCGCGCGGAAACTCGGGTCGGTACACTTCCATGGTGTGCTGCTTCAATTCCTCCATGGTCGGATACTGGTAGTAGGGATTGATGGCGTCGGTCTCGATCGAATCGCCGAACTTCCATACCCGGCCACGGATCAGCCGATTGAGGTCAAAGCCCACTGAACACCTCCTTCGGGTTGACGATTTCGCCGGCCACCGCTGCGGCCGCCACCGTGAGCGGGCCGCCCAGGTAAATCTCGGCCTTGGCGCTGCCTTTGCGTCCCTTGAAATTGCGTGTGGTGGCGGTAATGCAGACCTCGCCATCGGACAGGAAACCGACACGGGGTTGGCAAATGCCGCAGCCGGGCGTGATGACCTGGGCGCCGGCCTCGATCAGCGTTTCGATCAGACCCGCCTTGAGGCATTGCAGATAAACCTGCTGCGAGGCCGGCGAGATCAGGAAACGCACACCTTTCGCGACCTTGTGCTTTTTCAGCACACGCGCCGCAATTTCGATGTCCTCAAAGCGCCCGTTGGCGCAGGAACCGATCTGCGCCTGGTTGATGCGTGTGCCCCGCGCCTCGTCTACCGGGACCACGTTGCCGAACTGGTGGGGTTTGGCGACCACGAAAGGCATGTCGTCCACGGAGAGCCGGATTTCCTTTGCATACTGCGCGCCCTGGTCTGCAGTCAGCGCTTCAAAGGGCAGCGCCGTCCTGGCGCTGACGAACTGCCGCGTCACTTCATCCATGCCGAACATCGCGAATTTGGCGCCGACCTCCACACCGTGCGTCGACAGGCACATGCGGCTGTCGATGGACAGTTGCGACGCCAGCGTGCCGGAGTATTCAATCGACATGCCCTGCGCAAAGTCGTCGCCGTACTGACCGGCCAGATAAAGAATGATGTCTTTCGCAATCGGGTAATCCGGCCGTTTGCCGTCGAGCACCACCCGCACCGACTGCGGCACCTGAAACCACAACTCACCATAAAGCAGCACATAAAGCATGTCGGCGCGGGTGATGCCGGTGGCGCCGGCATTGACCGATCCATAACCCAGGGTGTGAGAATCATTGCCGACCACCAGTTCGCCGGGCCGCACCAGGCCGTAGTCGAGCATCATCTGGTGGGCAATGCCGGGCTCGGAATCATGAAAACACTTGATGCCCAGCCGTTCGACTTCGCGGCGGGCCAGCGCATTTTCATCCGCCAGTTTCTGGCTGAGCGTGGGCTGGTGGTGATCCAGCAGCACATATACCTTGCTGCGATCCCACACCCGGGGCAAACCATCCTTGAAGCCGGCCTCGATCGCCAGATCGTGCATGGGTTCAGCGGCGTGGTAATGACACATCGCGCCGTCGATCCGCGCCTCGAGAAAATCGCCTGCCCGCACCTCCTCACCGGCAAGGTTGTGCCGCGTGAGCAGCTTTTCCGCCATCGTCTGCGCCATGAACAAATCCGGTTAATTCGAGAATGTTTCGGTAATCGGCATGCCGTCCCGCAACCAGCGCAGGTCAGGCAAGCCGCTGACTAAGCCTCGGTTTCGGGGAACAGCCGCTTCAGCCGTTCGCGCTGCGCGGCCTGCACATGCGCGCGCGCGACCTTCTCTGCAGCGTCGGCGTCACGCTGCGCGATGTTTTCCGCCAGCGCCGCATGCTCCCTGGCCGCCGTCTGTGCGCGCCCGGGCAACAACATCAGCGGCGAGCCCAGCAGCCACATCGAGTCATTCACCGCAGCAAGGCTCTTTTCCAGATAACGGTTGTGTGCCCCGCGGTGTATCGCCTCATGGAATCGCCGGTTGTTCTGCGACAGCGCCTCGTGGTTGCCCGCCAGCTGGCGCTCCCGCTCCACCAGATCCAGCAGGGACTGCACTTCAATGTCGGAGGCGTGGCGCGCACAAAGCCGCGCGGCCGTGCCTTCGAGCACCTCGCGCATGGCGTAGAGCTCCATCACCGCCTGCCGGTCGAGATGGGCAACAATCAGGCCGTTGCGGGGTTCGTGCTCAAGAATGCCTTCGCTTTCCAGGCGCCGTATCGCGTCACGCACGGGGGTGCGACTCAGGTTGAGCCAGGCCGCGATCTCGACTTCCATCACCCGGTGGCCGGAGGCGAACTGCCCCTGCTGGATGGCGTCGCGCAGGCGTCGATAGGCGTGTTCACTGCGCGAACCGTGGCGCAGTGCTTTCGGTCCCGATTTCGCTCCCGGCGTGCTGGCGCTCGGCATGCGTGCGTGCTTTCTTCAGAAAATTGCGAGGTTGACGGGATGATAGCGAGATTGTACTCTCATGTATACACGTGAACTCTTTACCATCAGATAGTTAAAATTATTATTATAAAACAATGACTTAGTGACTTTCCCTGATTTCCGGGGAAAACCATTCAGGTCTAATCGAGGAGCATAAGCATGGCGAAGGTACTTGTTCTGGCATCTGCACTGCTGGCATCCGGCATTTCGTTTTATGCCCACGCGCAAACCCCCTATCCCAACAAACCCGTCCGCCTGATCGTCGGCCAGGCGCCGGGCGGTGCCACTGATGTGATCGCGCGGCTGGTCAGCCCCAAACTCGGCGAACAAATGGGCCAGACCGTGGTGGTGGAAAATCGCACCGGCGCAGCCGGCTCCATCGGCGCAGCGTTTGTCGCGAAAAGCGCGCCTGATGGTTACAACCTGCTGGTGGTCTCCAGCAGTTATGCCATCAACCCCAGCCTTTATACCGATCTGCCTTTTGACCCGGTGAAAGATCTGATGCCGGTCTCGCTGATTGCCGAAGCACCTTTTTTACTGGTGGTACATCCCTCAATGCCGGTGCGCTCGGTGAAAGACCTGGTGGCGTTTGCAAAAGCAAAGCCGGGGGTGCTCAACTACGCCTCGGGCGGCAATGGCAGTTCGGGACACCTCGCCGGCGAACTGTTTACCTACCTGGCCAACGTAAAAATTGTTCATATTCCTTACAAGGGCGCTGGCCCCGCACTGGTCGATGTGATCGCCGGACAGGTACACATGACCTTTGGCAGCGTCCTGTCTTCGCTGGGCCATGTTAAAAACGGGCGCCTCCGCGCTTTGGGCGTCACCGGCGGCACACGATCCGCCGGCGCACCCGAACTGCCGACCATCGCCGAAGCAGGCGTGCCGGGATTTCAGACCACCACCTGGTACGGTTTGCTTGCGCCGGCCAACACGCCTGCCGCCATCGTAAACAGGCTCAGCGACGAAATGAAAAAGGCCATCGAAGCGCCGGACGTCAAGAGCCGGGTGCTCAACGACGGCGCGGATCCGCGCGGCAGTTCACCCAAGCAGTTCCAGACGCATCTGGCCACCGAAATGAAACGGGCCGCCGAAATCGTCAAACGCGCCGGTATTAAAAATTAAACCAGCCTGACCGGCTTACCACACCCGCGGCAGCATCAAACCAAAGGCCCCGATCAGCGCCAGCGCCAGCACCACGATGCAGCCGCCGGCCACGCGCGAATGCGCCGCCACCCAGGCATCCAGCTTCAGATTCAGGCTGTCGGCACCCTTGGTCATCTGGCGCTCCGAATACCAGTGGCTGCCGCGCGCCTCCAGCTTCACCACGGTGGCCGGGGAAAAAGCGAGCAGCAGCCCGACCGCAATCCCGACCAGGTTGCCCGCGACCAGCACCCAGCGTGCGCTGTCAACGACCCAGGCCGCAAAGTCCGGACGGAAAAACTCCAGCCCGAACACCCGGATAACGCCGCGGATGTCGAACTGGGTGAGCAGGCCGAACACCGCATACAGCCCCCCCACGACAAACACCGCGGCAAACCAGTAACGGTACTTCTGCACCGCCTGCCGCGTGTCGCGGGGAATCTCCAGCGGTTTGGAGACACTGCGCATCGACACCCACTGGTTCATGCGCCCGAAAAACCGCAGCGTCCCCGCGCTGTTGACGATCAGGCTGATGCCGACCGCCAGCAGGACGATTCCGGCGGTGATAAAAAACAACACCGTTGATTGCGCGAGCCACAGCCGGACGGCCTGGTTCCCCATCATGTTCATAAATTCCATATCCACCTCCCGTGATCGCCTGGCCGGCCCGCGCCAGCGTGGCCCATCTTACCGGCTTGGCTACCAACTTACCCGGTCCGCTACCGGCAGAAGCCCCCCCGGCGGGACCGCCGGGCCCCTTGCGTACGCCAGCGTACAGTCCGCCGACGACGACGGCGCAATAATTAAACGTGGCAAAGTTGCAGCGAACACCGTCCCCCGGTGTTCCCCGGCCACACGGGCCTCAATCAACCTCCCTTGATGACGCCCGCATTGACGGCCCGGTGGCAGCTCAGCTGTGACCGGGCTCTTTTTTTGCTAACGGATCAGGCCAGGCCCAAGCCCCAAGGGCCAAAGTCTCATTAAACGGACTCGCCGGGCACCCCCTGCGGAGCGGGGGTTAGAATCCCTCAAACAAGGGGGATCCATGAAACTGTTCGGCACGCCGGGCAGCCCGTTCGCACGCAAGGTGCGCATCGTGCTCGCCGAAAAAAACATCGCGCACGACTACATCGTGGCGCGGGCATCGACGCCCGACTCCCCGGTGCCGGCCTTCAATCCGCTGGCCAAGATCCCGACGCTGGTCCGCGACGACGGCCGCGCGCTGTATGACTCGCCGGTGATCGTCGAATACCTGGATGCCTTCGGCACGGGGCCGGCGCTGATCCCCGCCGGGTTCGACGCCCGCATCGAAGTCAAACGCTGGGAAGCGCTGGGCGACGGCATCACCGAAGCCACCGTCAACATCAACCACGAATACCGCGAACCGAAGGATAAACAGCGCTCCGCGGAGTGGTTCACCAAGCAGCAACTCAAAATCGACCGCGGCCTGAGCGTGATGGAACAGGACCTCGGGAAGAATGAATACTGTGCCAGCGGCCGCTTCACACTGGCCGACATCGCCGCCGGTTACGCGCTGGGTTATCTCGATTACGCGCTGCCGGATTACGACTGGCGCAAGGCACACCCCGCGCTGGCGCGCCTCGCCGCAAGGCTGGAGGCCCGCCCCTCATTTATCTCCACCCCGCATGCCAAAAGTAGTTAAGAATCTGCGCATAAGCGAGTACTGACTCACCTAAGGCCGTCACAAGACTCACTGCTGGAATATATCATAAGCATTTGTTTTTATTGATGTTTTTAAGGATTTACCCCCTACTGTCATTCCGGCGAAAGCCGGAATCCAGGAATTGGCCACCACCGGTCTGGATTCCGGCTTTCGCCGGAATGACGAATCAGAAATCTCACTTAAAGTAGAACCATGAGCAGTAAAACAATGAGCGACAGCGGCCACACCCTCGACATCAACGCCACCTTCCGCGGCGGCGGCCGTTCGATTGAATGGCTCGATGAAATCAACAAGGCCTGCATCGTCATGCTCGCCGAGACCGGCATCGTGCCGAAGGACGTGGCGAAGCGCATCGCCAAGGGCATCGCGCAGGTCATCGAAAATGAAAAGACCGGTGAGAAACGCACCTCCGCGGATTATCTGGATTACGAACCCCGCCTGATCGCCGTCGCCGAACAGGAGGCGTCCCGTTTGCACACCGGCCGCAGCCGGCAGGACCTGGCCTCGACCATTGCGCGGATGAACCTGCGCGACGGGCTGCTGAAAACGATTGAAGCGCTGATCGCCGACCGCGAGAAACTGCTCAAGCGCGCGGAAGAACACATCGAAACCATCATCCCCGCCTACACCCACGGCGTGCAGGCGCAGCCGACGACGTTTGCGCATTACCTGCTGGCCTTTGAGTCCGCCCTCGCGCGCGCGACCGAGCGCCTGCAGCAGGCCTACACGCGGGTGAACCAATGCCCGCTGGGCACGGCAGCGCTGGCGACCTCCAGCTTCCCGCTCGACCGGCACCGCCTGGCAGAACTGCTGGGTTTTGAAGGGCTTGTCGAAAACGCCTACGACGCCAACCACTTGGCACCCATCGACAGCGCGCTCGATGTCGCCAATGCCTGGGCGATGACCGCGGTGCAGACCGGCATGTTCGCGCAGGACCTGCACACCCAGTACGCCGAACCGACACCGTGGTTCATGCTCGGCAGCGGCGAACTAACCGGCACCAGCAGCATCATGCCGCAGAAGCGCAACCCCGCCGCCCTCGAACAGCTGCGCGCGCA
>CAMBCD010000015.1 GCA_945863085.1 Bordetella parapertussis | reverse complement strand
CGGCTGGACGCTGGATGCGGCGACCCGCAACCTGACCGCGCCCGCCGGCGTGGTGGTGGCGCTGAGCGGCACCGATTTCCGTCTGCTGAAAATATTTGTCGACCATCCCAACCGCGTGCTGACCCGCGACCAGTTGATCGACCTGATGCTGGCGCGTGAGGCCGGACCGTACGATCGCGCGATCGACGTGCAGGTCAGCCGCCTGCGCCAGCGCCTTGGCGAGGACGCGAAAGAGCCGGCGATCATCAAAACCGTGCGCGGACAGGGCTATGTATTTGCCGCGCATGTCGAGGCGGCTGTGCGATGAGTCTGCTGCCGCGTTCGTTGTTCAGCCGACTCACGCTGGTGCTGCTCGGCGGCCTGCTGACGGCGCAGCTGCTCAGTTTTGCCGTGCATATGCACGACCGCGGCGAACTGCTGGCGCAGGCCAGCGGCATGCAATCGGCGCAGCGCATCGCCGACATCGTGCGCCTGCTCGATACGCTGACGCCGGCGGAGCGCCTGCGTATTGTCAAAGTCATCAGCGCGCCGCCGCTGACGGTGGCGCTGAATCGCGGCCCGCTGGCGGTGCCCGGCGCAGAAACCGAAGCGGGCGCAAGGGCGATTCTGTTCACCACGCTGCTGCGCCAGTTTCTCGGTGCCGACCGTGCAATAACCGTCGGCATGGCCGAGGGCGTACCGTACCGGTCGGCAGAAGAGCATGGCAAGCGGCGCAAGTATGGCGACGATGAACACGAATGGCAGCCGCCGATGATGCGCCACGGCGGCATGGCCGGCGGCGGCCCGGCGTTTGTCGCACAGGTGCGGCTGCAGGACGGCACGCTGGCGACCTTTGATGCCCGCCAGCCGCAGGCAACCGAGAACTGGCCGTACCGCGTGCTGCTGAGCATCGCATTGCTGCTGGCCGCTGTGATTGCCGTGTCGCTGGTGGCGGTGCGCTGGGCGACGCGGCCGCTGAAAACGCTGGCCGATGCGGCGGATGAACTGGGCAAAAATATCCACCGCCCGCCGCTGGCGGAAACCGGTCCGACCGAGGTGGCCAGCGCGGCGCGCGCCTTCAATACCATGCAGTCGCGGCTCGCAAGTTATTTGCGCGAACGCACCCAGGTTCTGGCGGCGATGTCGCATGACCTGAAAACACCGATCACGCGGCTGCGGTTGCGTGCCGAACTGCTGGAGGATGCGGAGCTGCGCGCCAAGTTCGGCGGCGACCTGCAGGAAATGGAGGCCATGGTGCTGTCCGCGCTGGATTTCCTGCGCGGCATGGATAACGGCGAGCCGCTGCAGCCGGTGGACGTGATGGCGCTGCTCGAAAGCCTGCAGGAGGATCTGCGTGAGACCGGCGGCACGGTAAGCCTCAGCGGATCGGCCGCAGGACCGTATCCGGGACGGCCGCAGGCGCTGAAGCGCTGCCTGGCGAATCTGCTGGAAAACGCGATCAAGTACGGCAAGTCTGCGCGCGTTCTTGTCGATGACAGCAGCGAACGTCTGCAGATCAGCATCCTTGATGAAGGCCCTGGCCTGCCGCCGGAACAGCTGGAAAAAGTGTTCGAGCCGTTTTACCGTGTCGAAGGTTCACGCAACCGCGATACCGGCGGCACCGGGCTGGGGCTGGCGATTGCGAAGAACGTGGCCGAACTGCACGGCGGCAGCATCGAAGTGCGCAACCGCCCGGAAGGCGGTTTGGCGGCGGTGTTGACGTTGCCCAGAAAAACAGGGTCGTGATCCATCCCGACTTGCAGCAAACCTGATCCTGATCAAGGTCGGATCGTACGGACCCGCCGATCATGGTGCCTGCGGTCTGATCGGTACCATTGCGATTGCAAATGCATCTGATGACGCCTGTTTGGCATTCCTATGGAGATGGTTGATGAAGCGATTCCCTGCTGTGCCGCGCCAGATCTGGTTTGTTGTGCTCGGCCTGATCCTGGTTGCCGGACTGGGTTGGGTCGCGACCCGCAGCGGTCCGCTGGCGCCGATCAAAGTGACCGTGGCGCGGGTGGTGAAGGGAGAAGTGCAGCCCGCGTTATTTGGCATCGGCGTGGTCGAAGCGCGCCGCGCCTATCTGGTCGGGCCCACCACGGCGGGCAGGGTCCGGCAGGTGCTGGTCGATGTCGGCGAGAAAGTGAAGGCCGGGCAATTGTTGGCGGAAATGGATCCGGTCGACCTGGATGCGCGGTTGACCGCGGCGGATGCCGCAATCGCCCGCGCGCGCAGTGCGGTAGCGAGTGCCGCGGCTCAGGTGAGGGATGCAAAAAGCCGGCAGTCGCTGGCCGTGGCCGAAGCGCGCCGCTTTCGGGACCTCGGGAACAAGGGTTTTGTCAGTTCCAGCGCGGTGGAGACCCGGATTCAGCAGCAGCAATCCGCCGACGCACAGTTCGCAGCCGCCGAATCAGCGCTTTCCAGTGCGCGGCAGGACATTAACCGGCTTGAGGCGGAGCGGGCAGCAGCGGGCAGCCTGAGGGCGAACATCCGGCTGACGGCGCCGGTCGACGGTGTGGTGACTTCGCGTGATGCCGAGCCTGGTTCCACGGTGGTCGCCGGCCAGGCGGTGCTCAAACTGATGGATCCCGCAAGCCTGTGGATCCGCATGCGACTTGACCAGAGCCGATCGACCGGTCTGCAGGCCGGCGTTCCAGCCAATATCACCCTGCGTTCCAATCCCAGTGCCGTGCTCGCGGGCGCCGTGGCACGGGTCGAACTGGTCAGTGACAGCGTGACCGAGGAACGTATTGCTGCTGTCGTTTTCGACCAGCCGCCTCAAGGTCTTTCAATCGGCGAAATGGCCGAGATCACATTGCGCCTGCCGATGGTGCGCGCTGCGCTGCTGGTGCCCAATGCAGCGCTGCGCCGCCGCGGCGCCGACAGCGGTGTCTGGATTCTCGAGGACGGTGGCTTGCGTTTTGCCGCGGTCAAAATCGGCGCGCAGGGTGCCGACGGCAGGATGCAGATCACCGAGGGCCTCAAGGCTGGCGACGAGGTCATTGTCTACAGCGAGCGTGACCTCGAGGAGAGCAGCCGCATCCAGGTGGTGAAATCGCTGCAGGGGGACCCCGGGTGATCAGTCTCGCAGGACGGGACATCCTCCATTCCTGGGGCAAGTTTGTGCTGACCGGGCTCGGCCTCGGGTTGCTGATCGGCGTCACCCTCAGCATGGCTGGTGTCTATCGCGGCATGGTGGATGATGCGAAGGTGCTGCTCACCAACAGCGGCGCCGACCTGTGGGTGGTGCAGAAAGACACACAGGGGCCCTATGCGGAATCTTCGAGCATCCGCGACGACGTTTATCGCGGCATACTCGGCATGCATGGCGTGGCGCGCGCGGCCAATATCACTTACCTGACCATGCAGGTGCGCAAGGGCGACGCCGAAATCCGCGCCATGGTGGTCGGTTTCGAGCCCCAGCAGCCGGGCGAGCCGAATTATCTGGTGGCTGGACGGCGGCCGACCCGCAGCCACTACGAAGCCGTGGCCGACGTTTCGACCGGCTTCGAAATCGGTGACCGCATCCGCATCCGCCGCCATGAATACACCGTGGTCGGCCTGACCCGGCGCATGGTGTCCTCCGGCGGCGACCCGATGGTGTTCATTCCGCTCAAGGACGCGCAGGAGGCACAGTTCCTGAAAGACAACGATGCCATTGTCAGCGAGCGCGCCCGTACCGCGCAGAATCCCGCGCTCAACCGTCCCGGCGTTCCCGGCCTGCTGGAGGCCATCAACGCCTCGCAGGCCAGCAACCGTAACGTCAATGCCGTGCTGGTCAACGTGATCGCAGGCCATGCGCCCGAAGCAGTGGCGGCGGAGATCCGGCGCTGGAAACATCTGCAGGCCTTCACCCGGGCGCAGATGGAGGACATCCTGATCGCCAAGCTTATCGCTACGGCGGCCCGGCAGATCGGCATGTTCCTTGTGATACTGGCGGTGGTCAGCGCGGCCATCGTTGCTTTCATCATTTACACCATGACGCTCGGCAAGATTCGCGAAATTGCCGTGCTCAAGCTGATCGGCACGCGCAACCGCACCATCGCCGGCATGATCCTGCAGCAGGCCATGGGTCTCGGGGTGATCGGGTTCATCGTCGGCAAGATCAGCGCGACCCTGTGGGCGCCGGCATTCCCGAAATACGTGCTGCTCGAAACAGGGGATGCGGTGCGCGGATTCGTCGTGGTAATGCTGGTGTGCGCCTTGGCCAGCACGCTGGCGATACGCGCCGCGCTGCGGGTGGATCCGGCGACGGCGATCGGCGGTTGATGTGGAACACGCTGCCGGCATCACCATCACGGGTCTGAGCAAGCGTTACGGCGAAGGCGCCTCGGCGGTCGACGCACTCAAGGATGTCAACATGCGCGTCGCACCCGGCGAGGTGGTCGGCCTGATCGGCCCCAGCGGCTCAGGCAAGACGACATTGCTCAAATGTCTGGGTGCGGTGATCGAGCCCACGCGCGGTCGCATGACTCTGGGTGGCGAGGTTATATACGACAACGGCTGGAAGATCTCCGATCTACGGGAATTGCGCCGCGACCGCATCGGTTTCATATTCCAGGCGCCCTATCTGATCCCTTTTCTTGATGTCACCGACAATGTGGCCTTGCTGCCGATGCTGGCGGGACGACGCAATGCCGAGGCGCGGGCGCGGGCGCTGGAGTTGCTGCAGGCGCTCGACGTGGCGCATCGGGCGAAGGCGCTGCCATCCGAATTGTCGGGCGGCGAGCAACAGCGGGTGTCGATCGCGCGCGCCCTGGCCAACCGCCCCCCGGTGATCCTGGCCGATGAGCCGACCGCACCGCTGGACAGCGAACGGGCGCTGGCCGTAGTGCGCATCCTGAACCAAATGGCCAGCCAGTACCAGACCGCCATCATCGTGGTGACCCACGACGAGAAAATCATCCCGACCTTCAAGCGCATCTACCATATCCGCGACGGGCAGACCATCGAGGAGGCAGGTGAAGGACGCAGCTTCTGAATCGACACTCCGGATATGATGACTTGACATGGACCCGACGACTTCCTATGCACCACGGAATGCGGCCGATGCACTGAATCATGGTTGCGACTGCCGTACCCTGGATCAGGATCTGTTGCGCCAGCGCCTGGACAGCGAACCCGGGCTGAGTGGTCTTGCGCAAAGCATCGGACTGACCCGGCCCCATCTGTTTTCGGATACGGTGGTGTTTGTCTCGCGCCCGATGGCGGACACGATCGCCCTGACGGTGGAGTTCATCGAACAGGTCATTGCCCTCCCGGCCTATCAGGCACGGGCCTTGTCGCGGGCGCCTGAAATTGCAAGATGTGAATTCGGACCCCTCGGCGTGTTCATGGGCTACGACTTTCACGTCGGTGCGCAGGGGCCGCGGCTGATCGAGATCAATACCAATGCCGGCGGGGCACTGCTCAATGCGGCGCTGGCACGTGCCCAGCATGCCTGTTGCGAGGTGATGCAATGGGCTTATACGCCGGGTCATGAATTGTCCGCGATGGAGCAGGGGTTTTATGACATGTTCCTGGCCGAATGGCGTCTGCAACGCAGTGGCGCACCGGCTGGCGAAGTGGTTATCGTCGATGACGGGCCCGCCGCCCAGTATCTGGCGCCGGAGTTCGAATTGTTCCGGCAAATGTTCCGGCGTAACGGCCTCTCCGCGCGCATTGCCGACCCGCAGGAGTTCGAGTGGCGGGAAGGCAGGCTCTGGTGCCAGGGCAGCGTTGTCGACATGGTTTACAACCGGCTGACTGATTTCTATCTTGCAGATCCCGGCCACAAGGCTTTGCGCCAGGCCTACGAGGCGGGCGCTGTTGTGCTGACCCCGCACCCGCGCGCCCATGCGCTGCACGCGGACAAGCGCAATCTGATCACCCTGAGCGATGAACGATTATTGGGTGACTGGGGAGTGTCTGCGGCGGTTCGTGATGCGCTCAAGGCTGCAGTTCCCCGGACCTGTGTGGTCACCGCAGAAAACGCGAACGATCTGTGGCGCCGGCGCCGGCAGTTTTTTTTCAAGCCGTTCGCCGGTTACGGTGCAAAGGCGGCCTACCGCGGAGACAAGCTGACACTCCGGGTCTGGGGCGAGATTCTCGCCGGCGATTTTGTGGCGCAGGAATTGGTGCCTCCGGGCGAGCGCTTGGTGGCAGTCGACGGCGTTCGGACCGACCTGAAGTTCGATGTCCGCGCTTACACCTACGCCGGCAAGGTGCAACTCCTCGCCGCGCGCATTTATTCAGGCCAGACCACCAATTTCCGTACTCCGGGGGGCGGTTTTGCGCCGGTGATCGTGGCGCCCTAGCCGGGCCACTGTCTCGCCTTGTGAGCCGCTGATCGATGAGGCGGGGCGGATCGATCTTCGGCGCCTTGTATCCGCCGGGTTCCTGCCGGAAAACCTAACCCGACCGATCCGCGCCTCCGCATTAGCAGCCACGCCGCCGGTATCACCAGCATCGACAGCAGCGGCGCGGTGATCATGCCGCCGATCATCGGCGCGGCGATGCGCTGCATCACTTCGGCGCCGGTGCCGCTGGACCACATGATCGGCAGCAGGCCGGCAACGATGACTGCAACGGTCATGGCTTTCGGCCGCACCCGCAGCACCGCGCCTTCGGTGATGGCTGCCTTGATCAGTTGCAGATCCGGCGTTGCACCGGCAGCGATGCGCCGGTCGAGCGCCTGCCGCAGATAGAGCAGCATGATCACGCCGAATTCAGCCGCCACGCCCGCCAGCGCGATGAAGCCGATTGCTGAAGCCACCGACATGTTGTAGCCGAGCAGCCACATCAGCCACAGTCCGCCGCAGAGCGCAAACGGCACCGTTGCCATGATCAGCAGCGCTTCATCGATGCGGCGGAACGTCAGGTAGAGCAGCACAAAAATGATCACCAGCGTGAATGGGATCACCAGCGCGAGGCGTTTTTTTGCGCGTTCCAGATATTCAAACTGGCCGGACCATGCCACCGAATAACCGGCGGGCAGCTTGACCTGTTCCCGCACTGCGCGCTGGGCATCGTTGACCACCGACTGCAGGTCGCGGCCGCGCAGGTCGACATACACCCAGCCCGACAGCCGTGCGTTTTCGCTTTTCAGCATGGGAGGACCATCGACGACAGCCAGTTTTGCCAGCGTGCCCAGCGTGATCTGCGCGCCGCGTTCGGTGACGATGGGCAGGCTGCGCAGTTTTTCGACGGAATCGCGCAGTTCGCGCGGATACCGCACGCTGATCGGGAAACGCTGCAGGCCTTCGACGGTTTCGGCGATGTTTTCACCACCGACCGCAGCCGACACAATGTCCTGCACGTCGGCAATGTTCATGCCGTAACGCGCTGCGGTCAGGCGGTCGATGGTGACATCGATGTAGCGCCCGCCAGTCAGCCGTTCCGCCAGCGCCGAAGTGACGCCGGGCACATCTTTCACCACGCGCTCGATGTCCTGCGTCACACGTTCGATCTGCGCCAGATCAGGCCCGGAGACCTTGATACCCAGCGGGCTCTTGATGCCGGTGGCTAGCATGTCGATGCGGTTGCGGATCGGTGGCACCCAGATGTTGGTGAGGCCCGGAACCTGCACCGCGCGATCGAGTTCCTCGATCAGTTGGTCCCGGGTCATGCCCGGACGCCATTCGCTTTTCGGTTTGAACTGTATCGTGGTCTCGACCATTTCCAGTGGTGCCGGGTCGGTGGCGGTTTCGGCGCGGCCGATCTTGCCGAATACGCGTGCGACTTCCGGCACACTCTTGATCAGGCGATCGGTCAGTTGCAGGATTTCCGCAGCCTTGCCCGCGGACAGGCCGGGCAGGGCGGTGGGCATGTACAACACGTCGCCCTCGTCCAGCGGTGGCATGAATTCGCCGCCGAGGCGTGTCGCGGGAATCACGCTGATCGCCAGCACAATAACCGAAGCAACCAGGGTGCTGCGCGGAAAACGCAACACCACGGCCAGTAGGGGGCGATAGAGCGATATAATTAACCTGTTGATTATATTGCTATTTTCATCAGGTATCCGGCCGCGTATCCAGTAACCCATCAGTACTGGCACCAGTGTCACCGACAATCCGGCCGCTGCCGCCATGGCGTAGGTCTTGGTGAACGCGAGTGGTGAAAACAGTCGTCCTTCCTGCGCTTCGAGCGCAAACACCGGGATGAATGACAGTGTGATGATCAGCAGGCAAAAGAACAGTGCCGGACCGACTTCCGCTGCGGCGTCGCCAATCAAACGCCAGCGTTCGGATTCGGACAGTGTGGCCTGGGGATGCGCATGCCGCCAGGTCTCCAGATGTTTGTGCGCGTTTTCGATCATCACCACCGCGGCATCCACCATTGCGCCGATGGCGATGGCGATGCCGCCCAGCGACATGATGTTGGCGTTGACGCCCTGGTAACGCATGACGATGAAGGCGATCAGGATGCCGAGCGGCAGCGTGATGATGGCAACCAGGCTGGAGCGCAGATGGAACAGGAAAACGAAACACACCAGCGCCACCACGATGAATTCCTCGACCAGTTTGTCGCGGAGGTGGCTGACGGCGCGCTCGATCAGGCCCGAGCGGTCATAGGTGGGCACGATTTCGACGCCCGGCGGCAGGCCGGGTTTTAATGCTTCGATTTTGGCTTTCACCGCCGCTATCGTTTCCAGTGCGTTTTTGCCCTGGCGCATGATGATGATGCCGCCGACGGTTTCACCTTCGCCGTCGAGTTCGGCGATGCCGCGGCGCAGTTCGGGGCCGACCTGGATGCGTGCCACGTCTTTCAGGAGCACGGGGGTACCGCCATCGCCGGTTGATATCGGTATCGCGCGAAAGTCATCCAGCGTTTTCAGGTAGCCGCGCACGCGCACCATGTATTCGGCTTCACCGAGTTCGAGCACCGCACCGCCGGCCTCGCGGTTGGCAGAACGCACCGCCGCAATTACCCGCGACAGCGGAATGTTGTAGGCGCGCAGGCGGTCGGGGTCGGGGACGATCTGGTACTGGCGCACCATGCCGCCCACCGAGGCCACTTCGGCGACGTTGGGCACCGATTTCAATTCGTACTTGAGGAACCAGTCCTGCAGCGCGCGTAATTGCGCAATGTCGTTGCGTCCGCTGCGATCGACCACGGCGTATTCATAAATCCAGCCCACACCCGTGGCGTCCGGGCCCAAGGCAGGTTTGGCCTGCGCCGGCAGCCGACCCTGGACCTGGTTGAGATATTCGAGCACCCGCGAGCGCGCCCAGTAGAGATCGGTGCCGTCCTCGAATAATACATAGACGAAGGAGTCGCCGAAGAAGGAGTAGCCGCGCACGGTTTTTGCGCCGGGCACCGACAGCATGGTCGTGGTCAACGGATAGGTGACCTGGTCTTCGACGATCTGCGGCGCCTGTCCCGGGTAGGTGGTGCGGATGATGACCTGCACGTCGGACAGGTCGGGGATCGCATCCAGCGGTGTCTTCAGCATCGACCACAGGCCCCATGCGGCGACTATCAGGGTCGCCAGCAGCACCAGGAACCGGTTGGCAATGGACCAGCGGATCAGGCGCGCGATCATTTTTTGCCCCCGCTGAAATCAGGCTGGATGCGGGTGATGATGTAATCGCCGTCCTTGTCCGGTTCGCCGCGCATTTCAAAATTGATCCGGTCGCCGGCTTTGAGCCCCTGCAGCAGCGTTTTGTCTTCGACGCGGAACCCCATGGTCATCTCCGGCCATTGCAGTGACGGAATTGGTCCGTGAGTGATGTCGAGTTTTCCAGCAGCGGCATCAATGCTGTTCACTCGCGCGTCACCGACATGACCGCCGCCGGGCGGATCGTTGGCCGGGGCTTCCGCGGCGCTTTCCAGGCGCGACAGCGTGCTTTTCAGGCTGGCCTCCGAGTCGATCAGGAACTGCCCGGAGGCAACAACGCGTTGTCCTGCAGTCAGGCCCTTGCGGATTTCCGTCATGCCACCGCTGTCGCGTCCGGTTTCAATGTCGACCGGGCGGAATTTGCCCTTGCCTTCAGCAACGATGGCGACGGCACGCGTGCCGGTGTGAATCACCGCTTCCGATGGCACCATCAGCGCGGGTTTGTCCGTGCTGGCGAAATTCAGCGTGGCGAACATGCCCGGTTTCAAACGGCCACCGGAGTTGGCGAGCACGATGCGCGCCTTGATGGTGCGCGTGGTGGCATTGACGTCGGGCAGCAGCATCGCGACTTTGCCCTTGAAACCTTGTTCCGGGAATGCCGCCGTGTGCGCGGTGACCGCTGCGCCGGGTTTGACCAGCGCGGCATCGGTTTCCGGGATTTCCGCGTTGATCCACACAGAATCGAGGCTCACCAGCCGGAACAGCGTCAGCCCCGGGCTGACTGCCATGCCGTCGCGGGCGCCAAGTTCCCAGACCAGGCCGCCGACGGGTGCGGACAGCGTGACGCGTGCATCGGCTTTACCGCTTTGTTCGATGCGTTTGATCTGCGCCTCGTCGATGCCGAGCAGCGACAGCCGCTGGCGTGCCGCCTGTGCCAGATCGCTTGCGCCTGTTTGCGGACTGCGTTTGAGCGCGAGATATTCTTCCTGCGCCGCCAGCCATTCCGGTGCGTAGATTTCCGCCAGCGGCTGGCCGCGCGCGACGCCGTCGTACTGGGCGCGCACATGGAGTTTTTCGATGTAACCGCTGACCCGCGATTGCACCGTCACCATCGTACGTTCATCGATGCTGACCGCACCGACCGTCGTCAGGCCGGTGTCCATGCGTCCCGTCGTCACTTCGACGGTGCGAATGCCGAGGTTCTGCGTTGTGCGCGGACTGATGGTCACACTGCCCTGATCGGCGCCGGCATCGGCGTACACCGGCACCAGCTGCATGTCCATGAAAGGCGACGGACCCGGCTTGTCGAACTTGGGGCCGGGCACCATCGGGTCATGCCAGTAC
Source organism: Bordetella parapertussis (assembly GCA_945863085.1). The sequence continues at coordinate 6,399 of CAMBCD010000015.1, read as the reverse complement.
AGCGGTTTGCGTTCGGCGTCCGCCGGTGCGCTGCTTGCTGCGTCTGCGGCAGTTGCCGGTTGCGGAGCCGTCATGCTGCCCATGCGCTGCATGGCGTACCAGTAACCGCCGCCGGAGCCGGCAAGGGCGAGTGCGCCTGCGATCAATAGTGAGGTCTTGAGTTTCATGGCTGGTTCTCCTGCGGCAGAAAGTAGAGCAATTGCGCATAGGCACGGCCTTGTTCGGCGGCGAGCTGCAATTGCTGCAAACGAAGTTCGATTTCGACGCGGCGCGCTTCAAGCGCGGCAGTGAGTGGCCCCTGTCCGCCACGGTAGGCGGCGAGCGCCAGTTGTGAACGCTCACGGGAGAGGGGCAGCAGGGTTTCATCAAAACGCTGCAGTCGCGCGGTGGCCGCCTCCCAGTCCGCCCACGTGGCCCGCGCTTCCGCCAGATGCTGGCGCAGCGCATCCTCGCGGAGTGCGCGCGCCTGTTCCACCCGGGCCATTTTTGCGGCGACGCTGCGGTCCTGCCGGTTTGCCTGGAACAGCGGCAGGTCGATCGAGACCTGCACCGACAGCATGTTGGAGTACTGCGGCCCGCGCTGCGCATAAGCCACTTCGAGACCCCAGTCCGGCTTGTTCGCCGCCCGGGCGAGCGCGGCATCGTTGCGCGCGATCTCGATCTGCCGTTCCAGCGTCTGCAGATGCGGATGGTTTTCTGCATGTGTTGCGACATCGTGGTGTTGCGCCGGGAGCAGACGGGTGGGCAGCGCTGCCAGCGGTCGCGCACTTTCAGCACCCAGCCAGCGCGACAGCATGGCGGTGGCGCGCGCCGCCTGCCGTCGATATTCGGCGCGGCGGTCGAGCAGCGATTGCAGCTTGACCTGCACCGCGAGCAGGTCCGCGGCCTGCGTCCTGCTTGCGCGCAGGCCGGCCTGCAGGGACTCGCGTTGCAGTTCCGTTTCCGCGTATTGTTCGTCAACGACATTTGCCATGCGTTCGGCAAAATAACGTTCAATCCAGGCCTGTGCGACGTCACGCCGCAGCGCGGCCCGCGCGTCGCCGAGCATGGCCTGCTCCCGGTAAAGTTCTTTCTCCGCACGCCTGCCCTTGATTTCGCGGTTCTCATCGCGGACAAACTCCTGTGCCACGCCGATTTTGCGCATGGTCATGAAGTCACGCGTCAGGCTGTAGCGGTCAGGGCCGTCCGCCGGCAGATTTTCGATGCCGAATTTCAGTTTTGGATCGGGCAGTTCGCGCGCAGCGACTGTCATTTCTTCGGCCGCGACAATGGCCGACCGCTGCGCCGACAGCAGGGAGGACTCCCGGTCGGCGATGGCCAGCGCTTCGGTGAGCCCCAGTGTGCCTGTCGTGACCTGGGCAAAGAGCGGCGCCGACGTGCTGAGTGATAACAGCAGTATTGCTGATGCAACAAAACGAGAACGCATAAAACCTCCGCATGACAATGTCCGGCGGCCGCAAGGCGACCACCGTCAAAACACTGCGCGGAGGATCAGATCAGGAAACGCTGCAGCCGCAGAATCAGCGGCGGGGATGGGGCGTAGGCGAGATGCTGTTGCCGGACATCGATTGCGGGAGGTGCGGTCACAGCCAGGACAACGAAGTAATGCAGTGCGGCAATGGCCGTCAATGCGATATCGGGATGACCCGCGGCTTCGCTGCCTGCTTCACAATGTTTCAGGCACAGTGCTGAAACCGTGGCGCTGTCCTCGCAGTCGGGCATGGCGGCTGCAGCCCGGGCGATGTCCTGCAGGTTTGTCGTGCAGGCATAGGCCGCGACCGACTGCTGCGCCAGCAGCATGAAGCCTAGGGTGCAGGCGGTGAGCCATCGCCGGAGGTTGCGGGGGAAACGCATGCGCGGATGTTACGGGCGTCGGTGCATGGATGCAAGTTGGCAGCGGGTTCAGTTTTCCAGTAACTTCAAGCGCTGCACCTTCCCCGACGGCCCTTTGGGCAGCTCGCTGACAAATTTGATGACCTTCGGCGTTTTGTATGCGCCAAGTTCCTGCCGTGAAAATTCCGCCAGTGCTTCCATCGAACATTCCGCGCCGGGTTTCAGGATCACGCAGGCCATGATTTCCTGGCCGTAGTTGCTATCGGGAATGCCCACCGCAGCGGCTTCTAGCACAGCGGGATGTTTCAGCAGCGCTTCGTCGATTTCGCGCGGCGCGATGTTTTCGCCCCCCTTGATGATCAGTTCCTTGATGCGGCCGGTGACAAAGACACAGCCGTCTTCGTCCATGTAACCGAGGTCACCGCTGTGCAGCCAGCCGTCAGGTTCCAGCGTTTTGGTGGTGTTTGTCGGATCCTTTTAATAAGCGGTCATCACGTTGTCACCCCGGATCATCAGTTCGCCAGGAACGCCGCGCGGCAGTTCGCGGCCGGTGGCGGGGTCGATAACCTTGGCTTCGTTGCCGTAAGCCGTGCCCGGGCTGCCGATTTTGCGTTTGGCCGGATCGTACGGATTGGTGAAGCAGGGTGCGTTGGTTTCGGTCATGCCGAAAGTTTCGATGATGCTGATGTCGAATCTTTGTTCGAATGCGCGGTGCAGTTCCGGCGGCAGTGGCGCCGACGCCGAGCGGCAGAACTTGACGCGTGAGACGTCGAGTCCTTTTTCCTTCGGCGTCGTCGTGTTCATCAGGTAGGCGATGATGGTCGGCACCACGTTGATCCAGGTGCAATGATGTTTTGATACCAGTTCCCAGTAATTGCTGACGCTGAAACGCTGGGGCATCACCACGCTGCCACCGTGCACTAGAGGGGCGACGGTGGTCACGATCTGGCCGTTGATGTGGTACAGCGGCATTGCGCATAACACGCGATCACGAGCCGTCAGTTCATGCGCGGCACTGGTGAATTCGCCGCCGGCGCAGACGCTGCGGTTGGATAACACGCAACCCTTGGGTTTGCCGGTGGTGCCGGAGGTGTACATCAGCAGTGCGTCGTCGGTTTCGCCGACTCCCGGCAGTTGCGCATCGGACAATGCGGATCGATCAAAAATTTCCCGGGCATAGGGATCGATGGCAATGACGGCGATTTCGCGTTTGATGCCGGAGAGCGCATTTTTCAGCCGACCGGCGAATTCTTCGCTGGTAAACACCACGCGGGTGTCGGAATGTTCCAGGACATAGCTGAGTTGAGAAGGCTGAGCCAGCAGGTTCAGCGGCGCGACCATGAAGCCGCCGTACATCACGCCGATCAGCAGTCGCGCAGTCTGGTAGCTGTTGTGCAGCATCAGCGCGACCTTGTCGCCTTTCCGGATGCCCATGCCGAGCAGGAAACGCGTGAGGTCCTGCGAATCGCGCTGCAGTCGCGCGTAATCCATGGTTGCGCCGGTTTCGGGCGCAATCAGCCACGTGGTGGCGGGTTGCTCCGCGGCGCGCAGATCTACGTAATGACGGATTGTACGCATCAAGGTCGGTGACTGGTAATTGGAGATTGGTAATTGGTAGAACGGTGATGCAGTACCGCTGGATCAAATACCGTGTTTTTTGCGGTAGGCGCCAAAGATGTCATCCACCGACGGTTCACGCGGCGGGATCACGCGCACGATGCGCGTGGTGTTCATGAAGTGTTTGTAGTTGAGATTCTCGGAGAAGCTGTTGCCGCCCCAGGTGCCGCAGCCCATGGTCAGCGAAAACGGCAGGCCGTTATCGAAGCTGCCGCCATTGGCGATGGCATGGGCCTGGTTGACGATCACGCGGCATACCGTCATTTCCATTCCAAGCCTTTGAATTTGTTCATTATTTTTTGTATGTATACCGCAGGAGTGGCCGTCGCCCTGGTAGTCGTAAATGGCGCGCAGCGTGTTGAAGGCGTGGTCGAAGTCGCGTGCCTTGTAGAGCGTCATCACCGGCGACAGTTTTTCGCCGGAGAACGGAGCGGCTTTGCCGGTGCCGGTCTCTTCGACCATCAGGCATTTCGCGTTGACGAGTTCGGGACGGGTGAGTCCGGCCACGGCGCAGATTTTCGCAACACTCTGTGCGGTGACTGCGGGCGACAGTTTGCCGCCGGGGAACATGGTTTTCTGCAGCGTCTCTTTTTCTGCGGCAGTCAGCAGTACGCCGCCGACGGCAGTCAGCGCAGCGATCATGCGCTCATACACTGCGGCATGGATGATCACGCTGTTTTCCGACGAACAGCTGGTCGCGTTGTCGAAAATCTTCGAACGCATGATTTTTCCGGCAGCGTCATCGAGGTCAGCGGATTCGTCAACGATCACCGCAACATTGCCGGCACCGACGCCCAACGCCGGAGTGCCGCTGGAATAACCGGCGCGCACATTGGCCTGGGAGCCGGTGACAACCACCAGGTCGCACTGGCGCATCAGTTCCTGGCTCAGTTCCTTGGTCACCGGTTGCGGCAGTGTCTGCACCAGGTCGGCCGGTGCAGCGATGCGTGCGAATTCGGCGTGGATGAATTCCAGCAGTTTTGCTGCCGTCGTGCAGCCCTTGGGTGAGGGCGACAGGATCACGGCGTTGCCGCATTTCAGCGCGTTGATGATGTTGTTGGCGGGGGTGGCGCCGGGATTGGTCGAGGGCACCACGGCGGCAACGACGCCGACCGGGCGCGCGATTTCGGTGATGCCCAGTTCAGGGTATTCGGCGAGCACGCCGGTGGAAACGGCGCCTTGCAGGTCACGCAGCAGGCCAAGCGTCTTGCGGTGGTTCTTGTTGATCTTGTCGGCGACGTTGCCGAGGCCGGTGTCGCGCACCGCGATCTCGGCGAGCATTTTGTTGCGGCCGGGTTCCATGATCGCCCAGCCGGCGGCGGTGACCAGTTCATCGAGTTGCGCCTGGGAATAGTTGGCGATTGCGGCTTGTGCACGGCGCGCGCGCGCGACCAGTGCCGAAACAGCCTGTGCGGCGGGTGACTGCGCGATCTGTGAATTAAGTTCAACCATGTCGGCTCCCGGATTGCACGGTCTGCAGGTGGTCTGCAGCCGGCGTCGTGTTGATTTGATGGACATTATAGCCAGCCTTGGACCACGACCGGTTTTGCTGTGCGCGACGGACAAAAATTGATAGACTCGCGATTCCCGAAAAACGACAACACCAGTTTATGAAATGGCAGATCAAAAGTATTTCAAATTCCAGGGAAAAATCGTTTTCGTCGGTTTCGGCTCGGTCGCACAGGGCGTACTTCCGCTGCTGCTGCGCCATATCGACATTCCGAAGGAGCGGATTTCCATCATTACCGCGCATGATCGCGGTCGCGCCGAAGCGGCATCCTTCGGCATCCGTTACGAAATAAACCCCCTCACGCGCGAAAACTATCGCGCGATCCTCGGCCCCAGGCTGGAGCGGGGCGATCTGCTGATCAATCTGTCGGTCGACGTGGCCAGTTCCGCGCTGATCGAGTTTTGCTGCGAACACGGCATTCTCTACACCGATTCGTGCATCGAACCCTGGGCCGGCGGCTACACCGATCAGTCGGTGTCGGCGTCGCGCCGTTCCAACTACGGACAGCGCGAGGAGGTGATCGCACTGCGCAGGAAATTCCCCAAGGGGCCGACGGTGATCCCGACGCACGGCGCCAACCCCGGGCTGATTTCGCACTGGGTGAAGCAGGCGCTGGTCAATCTGGCAAAGGACATCCTTGGTCAGACCGCCATTCCGCAGTCGAAGGCGGAATGGGCGCGACTGGCGATGGATCTCGGCGTGAAGAGCATCCATTGCTCCGAGCGCGATACCCAATACGCGTTGCCACGCAAACGTGTCGGCGAGTTCGTCAATCCCTGGTCGGTCGACGGTTTTATCGGCGAAGGTTCGCAGCCCTGCGAACTGGGCTGGGGTTCGCACGAAAAACATTTTCCGCCGGAAGGCATGAACCACGATTACGGCTGCAAGGCGGCGATTTACCTGAACCGTCCCGGGGCTTCAGTGAAAGTGCGGACCTGGACGCCCAATGCCGGGGCATTCCATGGTTTCCTGATCACGCACGGCGAGGCGATTTCGATTTCGGATTACCTGACCGTCAAAAAAGGCGATCAGGTCCTGTACCGGCCGACCTGTCACTATGCCTACCATCCCTGCGATGACACCGTGCTGTCGGTGCACGAGCTGGCAGGACGCAACTGGGTCGGGCAGGAACAGCGCCGCTTGTACCGCGACGAAATTACCGAAGGGACTGATGAACTCGGCGCGCTGCTGCTGGGCCACAAGAAGGGCGCCTACTGGTATGGTTCGCAACTCTCCATCGAAGAGGCGCGCAAGCTGGCGCCGCACAACAATGCGACCAGCCTGCAGGTGGCCGCAGGCGTGCTCGGCGGAATCGTGTGGGCGATGGAAAATCCGCTGGCCGGCATCATTGATCCCGACGACATGGATTACCGGCGCGTACTCGAAATCGCCAATCCCTATCTCGGCAAGGTGATCGGCGCCTACTCCGACTGGACGCC
>CAMBCD010000014.1 GCA_945863085.1 Bordetella parapertussis | reverse complement strand
TTCCTTGATGTAGCCGGTGAGTTGTTTGTGGTCCATGCGGCAATGATGACATGGTGCGGGGCTCGGGTGGTGCGGCAGGCGTCCTTCGACAGGCTCAGGACGAACGGCCCCCTTTTTTGTGGCTTACTTCCAAACCGTTCGGGCTGAGCCTGTCGAAGCCTGTTTTCCTTCGATGGGCCTGTCCTGAGCTTGTCGAAGGGCTCAGGGGTTGCAGGACCGGGGTGATGTATCTACAATGTAGATACAAATGAGGATGCCTTTGGCAGGAGGTGCGGCAATGGATGCAACAATACGCAAGTGGGGCAACAGCCCGGCGGTACGTTTGACGACTTCAACAATGAAGGCGGCAGCCTTTGATCTTGAGCAAAAAGTCGTGATCAAGGCCAGCAAGGGGCGGATTGTCATCGAGCCCGCCAAAAACAGCGCTTACACGCTGGAAGCTTTGGTGTCCGGCATAAACAACAACAACCTTCATGAGCAAGCTGATTTTGGCAGGCCCGTCGGCCGGGAGCAGTTGTAAGTGGTTGCGCGGCGTTATGTGCCCGATACGGGTGATGTGGTCTGGCTGCAATTTGATCCGCAGGCAGGCAGTGAGCAGGCTGGAACCCGTCCGGCGCTGGTGCTCAGTCCGGCGATCTACAACCGCAAGGTGGGTTTGATGGTCTGCTGTCCGATGACCACGCGCCGCAAGGGTTATCCTTTTGAGGTTGATGCCGAAGTCGGCGGCGTCGAAGGAGCGGTATTGGCCGATCAGGTCAAATCGCTGGACTGGCGCTTGCGCAAGGCCCGCAGAAAGGGTGCCGTTGGTCCAGCGATCGTCGATGAAGTGCGTGCCAAAATCAAGGCTTTGCTGCAGATTCGCTGATCAGAGTTCGAGGTCGGACAACCCCGGATGGTCGTCGGGGCGGCGCCCCTGCGGCCAGAAATATTTCCGGTCAGATTCCATGATCGGCAGATCGTTGATGCTGGCATAGCGCCGGTGCATCAGGCCGTTGTCGGCGAACTCCCAATTTTCGTTGCCATAGGAGCGATACCACTGGCCGGAGTCATCGCGCCATTCATAAGCGAAGCGCACCGCGATGCGGTTTTCCGTGAACGCCCATAATTCCTTGATCAACCGATATTCAAGTTCTTTTTGCCATTTGCGGGTGAGGAAGCCGACCACGGCTTCGCGTCCCACTGGAAATTCGGCGCGGTTGCGCCAGGTGGTGTCCGGGGTATAGGCGAGTGATACGGCGACCGGGTCGCGCGTATTCCAGCCGTCCTCGGCCTTACGCACTTTCTGCATTGCGGTTTCGCGGGTGAACGGCGGGAAGGGTGGACGACTCTCGGCGGTGCTCATCAGGCCTCCACTTCCACGATGCCGCTGCTGACACGCGTGGCAAAGCTGGTTACTTTTACGGCCTCATCCTCGATGCACTGGCCGGTGGCGAGGCTGAAATGCTGCTTGTAGACGGGCGAGGCCACCACCAATTCGCCCTTGATGTCGCCGACGATGCCGCGCGAGAGCACGTTGGCGTTTGAAAGCGGGTCGTAGTTGGATAATGCATAAACCCGATCATCGCTGACACGGAACACCGCTACTTGTTGTCCGTCGATCAGTGCGCAGACGCCGGAGTTGGGGACGATGTCGTCGAGGGGGCACACTGCTGTCCATTGTTTGAGGCTCATATCGGTATTGGGGCGCGCGGTCATACTAACGCGTCCTCCTCTACATCCTTCTCATCCGCCCGCGCCGGCCGGATCTGCCCGCGCTCGGCGACAAACACGACATTGCTGTCTGGTGCGTCGCTGTTGACGAAATGGCGGAAGCGTTTCAGCGATTCCGGGTCGTTGATGGCTTTTTTCCATTCGCACTCGTAGGTATCGACGAGTTTCTGCATGTCGGTTTCAAGTTCGGCGCCGATGCCGAGAGAGTCCTCGCAGACCACCTGCTTCACGTAATCGATCCCCCCTTCGAGGTTGTCGAGCCAGGTGGAGGTGCGCTGCAGGCGGTCTCCCGTGCGGATGTAGAACATCAGGAAACGGTCGATGTATTTCACCAGCGCGGCATCGTCGATGCCGGTGGCGAGCAGATCGGCGTGGCGCGGTTTGATGCCGCCGTTGCCGCAGACATAGAGGTTCCAGCCTTTTTCGGTGGCGATGATGCCGACGTCCTTGCCTTGTGCTTCTGCACACTCCCGGGTGCAGCCCGATACGCCCATTTTTAATTTGTGCGGCGAACGCAGGCCGCGATAGCGGTTTTCCAGATTGACCGCCATACCCACCGAGTCCTGCACGCCGTAACGGCACCAGGTGCTGCCGACGCAGGATTTCACCGTGCGCAGTGCCTTGCCGTAGGCGTGGCCGGACTCGAAGCCGGCATCGACCAGTTCGCGCCAGATCAGCGGCAGTTGTTCGACCCGCGCACCGAACAGGTCGATGCGCTGGCCGCCGGTGATCTTGGTATAGAGCTGGTACTTTTGTGCGACTGCGCCGAGCACGATCAGTTTTTCCGGCGTGATCTCGCCGCCCGGCACCCGCGGCACGATGGAGTAGGTGCCGTCCTTCTGCATGTTGGCGAGGAAACGGTCGTTGGTGTCCTGCAGCGGTGCGTGTTTCGGCTTGAGGACGTATTCGTTCCAGGTTGATGCGAGGATCGAGGCGACGGCCGGCTTGCAGATGTCGCAACCGCGGCCCTGGCCGTGTTTGCTGATGATGTCGTCAAAGGTTTTAAGGCTGCCGATGCGGGTCAGGTGGAACAGTTCCTGGCGCGAATGGGGGAAGTGTTCGCAGAGGTGGTTTTTGACTTCGATGCCCTGCTTGCGCAGTTCGGCGTCGAGGATCTGTTTGACCATCGGCACACAGCCGCCGCAGGTGCTGCCGGCCTTGGTGGTCGTCTTGAGTGCGCCGACAGTGGTGCAGCCAGCGACCACGGCATCGCAGATCGCGCCCTTGGTCACGCTGTTGCAGGAGCAGATCAACGCCGCCGCCGGCAGCATGTCCACGCCCAGACCCTTGGCGCCGCCTTCGCGCGCCGGCAGGATCAGGTCTTCGGGATGTTCGGGCAGCGGGATCGCATTCAGCATCATCTGCAGCAGACCGTTGTACTCGGCGGCGTCGCCGACGAGGATGGCGCCCAGCAGCTGTTTGCCGTCGCCGGAGACCACCAGTTTTTTGTAAATCCCCTGCACCGGGTCGGTATAGAGGTAGTCGAGCGCGCCGGGCGTTTTGCCCATCGCATCGCCGAGCGATGCGACATCGACACCCATCAGTTTCAGTTTGGTGCTCATGTCGGCGCCGCCGAAACGGATGGAGTCATCACCCGCGACATGACGCGCGGCGATTTCAGCCATCTGGTAACCCGGCGCGACCAGCCCGAAAATGCGTCCGTTCCACAAGGCGCATTCGCCGACGGCGTAAATGTCGGGGTCGGAGGTGCGGCAGTACTCGTCGATGCTGATGCCGCCGCGCTCACCGACTGCGATTTTTGCCGTGCGCGCCAGTGCGTCGTGGGGGCGGATGCCTGCCGAATACACGATGATGTCGGTTTCCAGCGCAGAACCGTCGGCGAATACCATGCGGTGCGGGTGTGCTTCGCCGTTGACGATCTCCTTGGTGCTTTTTGCGGTATGCACGGTCACGCCCAGCGCTTCGATTTTCCGCTGCAGCAGCTTGCCGCCGGCTTCGTCGAGCTGCACTGCCATCAGCCGCGGCGCGAATTCGACGACATGGGTCTCGAGTCCGAGGTCCTTCAGCGCCTTGGCCGCTTCCAGTCCGAGCAGTCCGCCGCCGACGACAGTGCCGATGCGTGATTTTTTCGCGGCGGCGCGGATCACTTCGAGGTCTTCGATCGAGCGATAGACATAACAGCCGCGCCGGTCGTGCCCCGGGATCGGCGGCACAAAGGGATAGGAACCGGTGGCGAGCACCAGTTTGTCGTAGGGCACTTCGCGGTAACGGGCGGAGCGTACGGTCTTTTTGTCGCGGTCGATTGCAATCACCGGGTCGTTGAGCCGCAGCGTGATCGCTTTTTCTTCAAAAAAACGTTCGGGCACCACGCTGAGATCCATCGCCGACTTGCCGGCGAAAAAACTGGTCAGCTGCACGCGGTCATAGGCGGCGCGCGGTTCCTCGCAGAACACCGTGACCTCAATGGCCTCACTGTCCATGCGGCTGGTGAGCTGCTCCAGAAAACGCTGGCCGACCATGCCATTGCCGATGACGACGATTTTTTGTGTTTTCATGGGTTCAGGCGGCTCGTTGCTGTGTAGTGAGTGCGTTGACATGGGCCAGTTTCACGACATCGCCGATGACCAGCATGCCCGGACTGCCGAGGCCGGCTGTCGCGATGCTTTGCGGCAAGGCGGCGAGTGTGGACAGGACCGTGGCCTGGGTCTCCAGCGTTCCGTTCTGGATCGCACAGGCCGGCATATCTGCCGGATAACCCGCTTCGATCATGCCTTCGACGATCGCGCTGACGCGTTTCATGCCCATGTAGATCACCAGCGTGGTGCCGCCGGCGCGTAGTGCGGCCCAGTCGGGTCCGGCTTCACCGCGGGAGTGACCGGTGATGAAGGTCACGCCATGCGCCAGTGCGCGATGGGTGACCGGAATGCCGATCGCTGCCGGCACAGCGATGCCGGCGGTGATGCCGTTGACGACATCAAAGGGAATCTGCGCCCTGGCCAGTGCTTCGGCTTCTTCGCCGCCGCGACCGAAGACAAACGGGTCGCCGCCTTTGAGGCGTACCACCACAGCGCCGCGCCGTGCCAGGCGAACCATCAGTTTTTCGATGAAGGCCTGTGGCGTGGAACGGCATCCGCCGCGTTTGCCGACCTGTACGATGCGTGCGCCGGTCTGCACATGGGTGAGGATGCGTGGATCGACCAGGTCATCGACCAGCACGACATCGGCGCTGCCCAGCACACGCGCGGCTTTCAGCGTCAGCAGTTCGGGATCGCCGGGGCCGGCACCGACCAGCCAGACTTTTCCTGGAAGTTTTCCGGGAAGATTATTTGTGTTCATGGGTTTGATGTCCCTGGTCATGCGGCGTTGACTGCGGCCGCAGCGAGTTTGCGCAATTCGGGCAGGCAGGAGCCGCATTGGGTGCCGCATAACAATTGTTGCTGTGCCGAGCCGAGTCGGGCGCCGGCGTCACCGGCTGCGCCCTGAAGTGCTGCAACGATGGCGGTTTCACTGACGCCGTGGCAGCTGCAGATGATGCGGCCGCGCGAGGCTGCGCCGGCCGGTGCGCGGGCGCTGGGCGCCAGCAACAGGGAGCCGAGCGCGGCGGCGGGCAGGCCCTGGGCATGGAATTCGCGCAGCCAGGATTCACTGCTGCCGTCGCCGGACAGGCAGACCGCGACCACGCGTTCGCCATCGACACGCACGCGGCGGGCATTGCCGCGGGTGGGGTCGGCATAACGCAGCACGTCTTCGCCGTCGAGTTCGAACAGGGCATGGATGGCTTCAAGGACATCGGCCGCCGGTGCGACGCTGGCCCCGGCGCGCAGCAGCACACCACCGGCATCGGACATCAGCGCGCAGGAGGCGAATTCAAATTCCGGCAGCCAGGCCTGCACGCGCGCGAGCTGCGCCAGTGCATCACCGTCGCGCGGCGTGCCGAAGGCGATCAGCCGCCACGGCAGCTGTGCCTTGCTGACCTTGATCGCGCAGTGTTTGAGTTCGGGCTGGAAGGATGTGGGATCGATCACCGGCAGGGTCAGTGCATTGATGCCGGCGCCCGACAGGTAGCGGCTGCCCCAGTGCATGGGCAGGAAGGCCTGGCCGGGCGCGACGCCGCTGTCGGCGGCAGCGAGCACGTTTAATGCGCCGCGCCGCGATTCGAGGCGCACGATGTCGCCGGCATTGATGCCGCGCCGAGCGAGATCCGCCGGATTCAGCGTGACCGCCGGCTCCTGCGCATGACCCCACAGGCGTGCGACACGGCCGCTGCGTGTCATGCCATGCCACTGGTCGCGCAGGCGTCCGGTGCTGAGCCGGAACGGGAATCGCGCGTCGATGTTTTCCGCGACGGGTTTGTAGGGCACGGCGGCGAAGCGGGCGCGCCCGCCGCTGATCGGGAATACACCGTTCTCATACAGGCGTTGTTTGCCCTGCCGTGCGCCGATGGGGTACGGCCACTGTTGCGGACCCTTGGCGTCCAGCGTGGCGTAGCCCAAGCCGGTGATGTCGGTGTTGCGACCGCGCGTCAATTCGCGGTACTCGTTGAAAATCTGCTGCGGATTGTCGAAGGCAAAACGCGCCGAGGCGTGGCCGTGCAGTTTGCGTTCCAGCAGCATCGCGAAATCGCAGACGATACGCCAGTCGGGCAGGGCTTCGCCGGGCGCGTCCACGGCAGCGCGCACGCGCGAAATACGCCGCTCGGAATTGGTCACCGTGCCCTCTTTTTCGCCCCAGCCCGCGGCCGGCAGCAGTACATCGGCATAGGGCGCGGTTTCGGTGTCGGCATAGGTTTCCTGCAGCACCACCAGTTCGGCGGTCATCAGCGCATCGCGCACGGCGTTCTGGCCGGGGAGCGATTGCGCGGGGTTGGTGCAGGCAATCCACACCGCCTTGATTTCACCGCGGCCGATGGCCTCGAACATTTCGACAGCCGTTTTCCCGGGATGTGTCGGGATCATCGGTACATCCCACAGCTTTGCAACTTCGGCACGGTCGCCGGCGTCATTGATGTCGCGGTGGCCGATCAGCAGGTTGGCCATGCTGCCGGTCTCACGGCCCCCCATCGCATTGGGCTGGCCGGTCAGCGAAAACGGTCCCGCGCCGGGACGGCCGATGTGGCCGGTGGCGAGGTGCAGGTTGATCAGCGCAGCATTTTTGTCGGCGCCGGAAGACGACTGGTTGAGACCCATGCAGTATAGCGACAGTGAAGCAGATGCTGTGCCGAACCAGCGCGCGGCGGTCAGCAGGTCGTCGCTGGTGATGCCGCACAGTTCAGCAGCGAATTCCGGCGGGTAATCACGCACCAGCGTCTTCAGCGCGTCATAACCCTGGGTATGCGCTTCGATGTACGCGGTGTTGGTCAGGTTTTCCCACAACATTGCATTCAACATGCCGTGGAACAGTACGACGTCGGTGCCGGGCTGGATGGCGAGGTGGAGGTCGGCGATTTCCGCGGTGGCGGTGCGGCGCGGGTCGATGACGATGATTTTCAAATCAGGGTTTTTGGCTTTCGCATCCTCGATGCGGCGGAACAGCACCGGATGCGCCCAGGCCGCGTTCGAGCCGGCGATCACGATGCAGTCGGCGTGGTCGATGTCCTCGTAACAGGTCGGTGGCGCATCGGCGCCCAGTGTGGCCTTGTAACCGGCGACAGCCGAGGACATGCACAGCCGCGAATTGGAATCAACGTTGTTGGTGCCGACCAGTGCGCGGGCGAGCTTGTTGAAGGCGTAATAGTCTTCGGTCAGCAACTGGCCCGAGATGTAGAACGCCACTGAATCCGGGCCGTGCTTTTTGATGGTGTCGGCAAACTTTTCTGCGACATGGTCGAGCGCAGAATCCCAGGACACGCGTTTCCGTGGCGCGCTGCGGTCATGGCGCAGTTCGGGATGCAGCGCGCGGCCGTGGCCGTCAACGGTTTCATGCAGGGTCTGGCCCTTGCCGCACAGCCGGCCGAAGTTGGCCGGATGTTTCGGGTCGCCGCGCACACCGATGATGCGGCCGTCACGGCGGTCGATGATCACGCCGCAGCCGACTCCGCAATAACAACAGGTAGAGTGAACTTCGCTCATGATGGGTTAGAACCCGGCTGCGGCGTTCCACATTCCGCCACGCAGTGGCCGGCGGCGCGCAGCGACGGCCGGCCACAACCAACACCACAGTAGCAACAGGTGGAATGGACTTCAGACATATGCCGGCGCTTCAGTCCTGGATTCGCCGAACATCAACTGGTCGCGGATAGCGCCGACCTTGCTGCCTTCGCGCAGCAGTCTGAAGTAATACGCGCCGTCGACGGTGTCGCCGTAGAGCACACTGCCGATCAGTTTGTCGTCCTTGATCACCAGTTTTTTGTAGACACCGCGGACCGGATCCGACAGCGTGATGTCCTCCCTGCCGTCGCTGCCTTGGAAGTCACCGGCGCTGAACAGATCGATGCCGGTGACCTTGAGTTTGGTCGAGATCTGCGAGCCGGTGTAACGGCCGATGCCGTGGCCGGCGAGGTGGTTGGCGCAGACGGTTGCCATGTCGAACAGCGGGGCGACCAGGCCATAGGCGATGCCGCGGTGGTTGGCGCATTCGCCGACGGCGTAGATGCGCGGATCGTAGCTTTGCATGGTGTCGCTGACGACGATGCCGCGGTTGCAGTAGAGGCCGGCTTGTTCGGCGAGTTCGATGTTGGGTCGGATGCCGATGGCAACGACCACCAGATCGGCAGCGACGCTTGTGCCGTCCTTGAATTTCACCGCGGTGACGCGTCCTGATTCACCGGCGACGAGTTCCACGGTCTGCGTGGCGAGGCGGAATTTGAGGCCTTTTTTTTCCAGCGAGTCCTGCAGCAATCCGGACGCAGTGCGGTCGAGCTGGCGTTCCATGAGCCACTCCGCCAGATGCACCACGGTGACGTCCATGCCGCGCAGCTTCAGGCCGTTGGCGGCTTCGAGGCCGAGCAGGCCGCCGCCGATGACTACTGCCTTTTTGTACTGTGCGGTGGCGGCAATCATGCCTTCAGTGTCGGCGATGTCGCGGTAGGTCAGCACGCCCGGCAGTTTCATGCCGGGGATCGGTAGCAGGATGGGGTTTGATCCGGTGGCCAGCAGCAGGCGGTCGTATTCCGCAGTAGTGCCGTCTTCAGCATGAACGACACGTTTTATTCTGTCGATCCTGGTGACTTTTTTGCCGAGATGCAGGGTGATGTTGTGTTGCGCGTACCAGTCGAGATCGTTCAACACGATCTCTTGCAGCGTCTGTTCACCGGCGAGCACGGGCGAGAGCAGGATGCGGTTGTAATTCGGATGCGGCTCGGCGCCGAACACGGTGATGTCGTAGAGATCGGGCGCCAGTTTCAGCAACTCCTCCAAGGCACGCATGCCGGCCATGCCGTTGCCGATACAGACCAATCGCAACTTGTTGTTTTTATTCATAGTTTACAGATTCTGCAGCCCGTATCACGTCCGCCTGTTACGCTGCTTTCAACTGCTTTTGATACAGGAATTCGAGTCCCGCCTTGCGCGCCGCCAGGTATTGCGGATTGCCGGCCATCGCCAGGCGTTCACGCGGCCGCGGCAGGTCGACGGTGAGGATTTCACCGATGGTTGCCGCCGGGCCGTTGGTCATCATCACCACACGGTCGGCGAGCAGCACGGCTTCATCGACGTCATGGGTGACCATCACCACGGTGCTGCCGGTGTCGGCGACGATGCGCATCAGTTCGTCCTGCAGCCGCGCGCGCGTCAGCGCATCCAGCGCGCCGAAGGGTTCATCCATCAGCAGGACCTTGGGTTCCATCGCCAGCGCGCGGGCGATGCCGATGCGCTGTTTCATGCCGCCCGACAGTTCGTCCGGGCGTTTGGTCATCGCGTGATCCATCTGCACCAGCTTCAGGTTGTGCATGATCCATTCGCGGATTTCGCTTTTGCTGCGTTTGCCCTGGGAGGTGCGTTTGACCGCAAGCTCGATGTTTTCGTAGGCGGTGAGCCAGGGCAGCAGGGAGTGGTTCTGGAACACGACGGCGCGATCAGGGCCGGGCTGATCGACCTCGCGGCCTTCGAGCAGTACGCCGCCGGATGTGCAGCGGTACAAGCCGGCGATGATGTTCAGCAGCGTGGATTTGCCGCAACCGGAGTGGCCGATCAGGCAGACGAATTCGCCTTTTTCGACAACAAGGTCGATGTCCGACAGGGCATGGAAGGTTTTGCCCCTGGTCTTGAACTCCATCGATACCCGGCTCATTTCGAGAAATGATTTACTCATGGTCGGCGCTCTTTTCCTGGTCGGTGGTTTTGATGTGAAAGGTGTCTGGATTCATGGTCAGTTGACACTGGAGCCCCTGGCCACCCAGCGCCCGACCCAGGACACCAGCCGGTCAAGGATGAAGCCGACGATGCCGACGTAGATCAGTGCCAGCACGATGTCGCTGATGCGTGATGAGTTCCAGGCATCCCAGATAAATAAGCCGATGCCGACGCCGCCGATCAGCATTTCCGCCGCGACGATGGCCAGCCAGGACAGGCCGACACCGATGCGCAGTCCGGAGAAAATGTAGGGTGCGGCGGCCGGCAGCATGATTTTCCAGAAATACTCGACGCCGTTGAGTTGCAGCACACGTGCGACATTGCGGTAATCGTTGGGAATGTTGCGGATGCCGATCGAGGTGTTGATGATGATCGGCCACACCGAGGTGATGAAGATCACAAAAATCGCCGAGGGATGCCCGTCACGAAAGCCCGCCAGCGCAATCGGCAGCCAGGCCAGCGGCGGCACCGTGCGCAGTACCTGGAAAATCGGATCCAGGCCGCGCATGGCGATCGCGAACTGGCCCACCAGCACGCCCAGCGAGATACCCACCACCACTGCGATCGAATAACCGTAGAGCACGCGCTTCAGGCTGGCGAGGAGTTGCCAGGCCATGCCGACGTCGTTGCCGCCATTGTTGAAAAATGGGTCGGTGATCAGCGTCGCAGTGTCGCTGATCACCTTGCTCGGCGGCGGCAGGGCAGCGCCCGGCTGACTGCACACCAGTTGCCAGATACCCAGCAGCAGCGCCACGGTGATCACTGGCGGCAACAGTTTTGCGCCATAGTCCTTGAGGATTTCAGCCGCGCGGGACGGGACTTTGGCTGCCGGCGCAGCAGGCACAAGTGCCACAGCCGGGGCTGCGGCAGGCGTGCTGTTGGCGGCGACAGTGCTGATCCCGAAATCCTTGGCGGTTTCGGCCTTGCGGGACGGCGGCTCGGTCGTGGAACCGGGCAGGGCTGCCACTAGCGGTACTGAGGCGGGAGTATTCATGGCGGGTTCCTGGTTGGCATTCAATCGGTCGTGGCGTGATCAGCCCTTCAGCGCCTTGATCGGCAGGCTGTTCAGGTAGGCCATCGGGTTTTTCGGATCGAAGACCTTGCCGTCGAAAAACTTCTCGACGCCGCGCGAAGTGGATGTCGGGATCTGCGCCGCGGGTATGCCGAGTTCCTTGGCCGCCTGGCGCCACAGGTCCTCGCGGTTGACTTTCTTGATCAGCGCGTTCATGTCGGTTTTCTGCGGCAGATAACCCCAGCGGATGTTTTCGGTGAGGAACCACAGGTCGTGGCTCTGGTACGGGTAGGAGGCGAAGTCGTTCCAGTAGCGCATTTTCTGCGGGCTGTTCTTGACCACGCGGCCGGTGCCGTAGTCGAAGTCGCCGCGCACACGGTCGGCGATGTCCGCGACCGGGGCGTTGATCCACTTGCGCTGTGAGCAGATGGTCGCGACTTCGAGGGCGTTTTTCGGGTCATCGCAGAACATCTGTGCCTCCATCACCGCCTTGAGCAGGGCCATGGACGAGTTCGGGTTCTTGTCGACGTAGGCCGAACGCATGGCAAAGGCCTTCTCCGGATGGTTGTGCCAGAGTTCGCCGGTGGTGATCGCGGTGTAGCCGATTTTCTGGTTGATCAGCTGGTGGTTCCAGGGTTCGCAGACGCAGAAGGTGTCCATGGTGCCGACCTTCATGTTGGCGACCATTTGCGCAGGCGGAACGACGATGGTGTTGATGTCCTTGTTCGGGTCAATGCCGCCGGCGGCCAGCCAGTAGCGGATCCACATGTCGTGGGTGCCGCCGGGGAAAGTCATCGCCGCATTGATCGGCTTGCCGCTGGCTTTTTTCGCCATCAGCGCGGTTTTGAATGCCTTGGTGTCCACGCCCACTTTAAGGTTGGCAAACTCGCTGGACACTGAAATGCACTGGCCGGCGAGGTTCAGCCGCGCCAGGATGTACATGGGAGTCGGCACGTTGTTGGCGGTCATTGCGCCCGAGGAGATCAGGTAGGGCATCGGCGTCAGGATGTGCGCGCCGTCAATGCCGTTTTTCTCGGAGCCGAGCACGATGTTGTCGCGGGTGGCGCCCCAGGAAGCCTGTTTCAGCACTTCGACGCCGGTCATGCCGTGTTTCTTGAAAAACCCCTTTTCGTCGGCCACGAACAGCGGCGCGGCATCGGTCAGGGCGATGAAGCCGAGCTTTGCTGCGGTGGTTTCCAGTTTCGCCTGGGCCCTGGCCACGTTGGCAAAACCGCCGGGAATGAGGCTGGCTGCTGCGACGCCAGCAACGGTCTTGATCATCGAACGCCGTGAGGAATTGGTGGGGCCGAATTTGCTGTCCATGTAGTAGTCATCCCTTGTGGTTAACAATTCAAAAATTTCACCGGCGTTCCGGTCCGTTTCGGGCCCATAAAAAAAGGGTGTCGAGGCCGCGCGCGAAATGGCGCATGCCCGAACACCCTTGTTATGAAACCGACCGCCGTTGGCCGGCTTGCGGTTCAAGTCATTGCAATCGCCGTGCCATCGGGTGAAATTTCCGGGAGATAATCATAAGTATTTGTTTTTATTTATTATTTTATTAATGATGGGAAGTGCTCCGATTTCGCAGCATGCGCTATTGCAGTGCATCAATTACATGCGGCGCACCATCGGCGCACAACAAAACGGGAAAACGCGCAGGAAATCAGCCCAGCAGCTTGGCGTAAGTGATGACCTGTTCGGCGACCGAGCCGATGGTGGCGTTGCGGTCCATCGCCAGTTTGCGCAGCAGGCGGTAGGCCTCGTCTTCGGGAATCTTCTTTTCCTTCATCAGGATGCCCTTGGCGCGGTCGACCAGCTTGCGTTCGGAGAGTTTGTTGCGGGTCTGCGCGAGTTCGGTCTGCACCGACTGGAAGGCTTCAAAACGGGCGACGGCCGTTTCGATGATGGGTTCGATGCGTTCCGCAGCCAGGCCGTCGACGATGTAGGCGGTGACCCCCGCGCGCACCGCCTCGCGGATGGATTCGCGCTTGGCGTCCTGGGTGAACATCACGATCGGGCGGGGGCAGCTTTCGGTGATCAGGCACAGGTGTTCCAGCGTGTCGCGGCTGGGGGAGTCGGTGTCGATGATGATGGCATCCGGCGAGAGGCTGCGGACGGCGTCATACAGCTTCCCGGCATTGTCGATCTCGGCGACGATCTCGTGGCCCAGCCGCTCCAGCGTCATGCGCAGGAACAGGGAGCGTTCCGGATCGTCGTCGTAGAGCATGATTTTCATGCCCGTATCCTCGCAAAATGCGTACCAGAAAGGGGGGTATTCCGGCGCTATATACTAGGGCCCATGCAAATCACCTCCATGCACTTCAAAGCGCGGGCCGGGGCCAAGCTGGCCGACGTGCGTTTGCAAGGTGCATTGAAGAAGTTGCAAGGAAATTTTGTCAAAGGCCGCGCCGACCGGGTCGCCGAACTGGACAATTTCCCGGATATCCGGGATGCCGCTGCGGCCATCCGCGACGGGGCGCTGGCCAATCTGGACGTCTGGCTGGAAACCTTTGAGCGCAATGCCGCCGCGCGCGGCACGGTGGTGCACTGGGCGGAGACCCACGAGGACGTCAACCGCATTGTCGGGGAAATCGCCGCGCAGCACGGCGTGCGCAAGGTCATCAAGTCGAAATCGATGGTGACCGAGGAATGCGGGCTGAATGATGCGCTGGAAGCCGCCGGTCTGGAGGTCGTTGAAACCGACCTCGGCGAATACATATTGCAGCTGGCGAAGGAGCCGCCGTCGCATATTGTCGCACCCGTGGTGCACAAGACCCGAGACGAAGTGTCGGACCTGTTTGCGGAAAAGCACAACGCGCCGCGGCTGACCGACATCGCGGCGCTGTGCCGCGAGGCGCGGGAACAACTGCGGCCGCATTTCCTGTCAGCGGACATGGGCGTGTCCGGCGCCAATTTCATCATCGCCGAAACCGGGTCGACGCTGATCGTCACCAACGAGGGCAACGGACGCATGGTGACCACCCTGCCGCGCGTGCATGTCGCGATCACCGGCATTGAAAAAGTGGTGCCGACGCTGGAGGACGTGACCACGCTGCTGCGCCTGCTGCCGCGCCACGGCACAGGGCAAAGCATCACCAATTACATCTCGGTGACCACCGGCCCGCGCCGCGCCAGTGACCCCGACGGGCCGGAACATTTCCATGTGATCCTGGTCGATGCCGGACGCACGAAGCTGATCGGCAGCGACCTGCAGGAAATCCTGCGCTGCATCCGCTGCGGCGCCTGCATGAACCATTGCCCGGTGTACCAGAGTGTCGGCGGCCATGCCTACGGCTGGGTGTATCCGGGGCCGATGGGTGCGATCCTGACGCCGACCTACATCGGGCTGGAGAATGCGCGCGACCTGCCCAATGCATCGACGCTGTGCGGCCAGTGCAGTGTCGCCTGCCCGGTAAAAATTCCGCTGCCCGATCTGCTGCGCAAACTGCGCGAACGCCAGTTTGAACAGGGACTGAAACCCTGGCATGAGGTCGCCGCATTGCGCTTGTGGGGCTGGCTGGCGCAGCATCCCTCTTTGTACGGGGTGACGATCCGGCTCAAGGCGCGTGCACTGAAGGCGATGGCAAATCGGGAGGGTATGATCCGCAGCCTGCCCTTCGGCGGCGGATGGACCGACCGGCGTGATTTTCCAGCGCCGGAAGGCAGGACATTTCGTGAGATGTACAAGGCAAAACAAGACAAATAACAAGCATTAGGGATTTCGGAGAGAGCATGAACAAACCAGCAGACATGAATACCCTTGCCGTGGTACCCCTTTGGATAGACGGCAAAGCGCAGGTGGCAACATCCACCCGCAGCGCGGGCGTGACCAATCCGGCAACCGGAAAAGTCATCCGCCAGGTGCCGCTGGCGAATGCGAGTGATATCGATACTGCCGTCGCTTCGGCCCAGCGTGCATTCCCGGCCTGGCGCGATACGCCGCCGCTGCGGCGTGCGCGCATCGTGATGAAATTCCGTGAACTGCTGGTCGCCCATCACGAAGAGCTGGCAAAACTGGTGACCGAAGAACACGGCAAGACGCTGGCCGATGCAATGGGTTCGGTGCAGCGTGGCATCGAGGTCGTTGAATTCGCAATGGGCATCCCGCATCTGCTGAAGGGCGAGATGAGTGAAGATGTCGGCACTGGTGTTGATACCCATTCGCTGCGCCAGCCGCTGGGCGTGTGTACGGGGATCACGCCCTTCAATTTCCCGGTGATGGTGCCGCTGTGGATGCTCCCTGTGGCGATTGCCTGCGGCAATACTTTTGTATTGAAGCCTTCGGAAAAAGTGCCGTCGGCGTCGATGCGCATGGCGGAACTGTTCAAGGAAGCCGGCTTGCCGGATGGCGTGCTCAACGTCGTGCACGGCGACAAGGAAGCGGTCGATGCCCTGCTGCATCATCCGCTGGTGAAGGCGGTGTCCTTTGTCGGTTCGACGCCGATCGCCAAATACATTTACGAGACCTGTGCGAAAGAAGGTAAACGCGTGCAGGCGCTGGGCGGCGCGAAGAATCATGCGGTGGTGCTGGCCGATGCCGACCTTGATTTTGCCGCTGACGGCCTGATCGGTGCGGCCTACGGGTCGGCGGGTGAACGCTGCATGGCGATTTCCGCGGTGGTGGCGGTCGAGGACATTGCCGACCAGTTGGTGGCCAAATTAAAAACGGCAGCGGCCAAGCTCAAGATCGGCGCCGGGCAGCAGAAGGACGCTGACATGGGACCGGTGATCAGCCGCGTACATCGCGACAGGATTTCGGGCTATGTCGATCAGGGGGTTGCCGCTGGCGCGAAGCTGGTACTCGATGGTCGTGGCATCAAGGTCGCGGGCCATGAGGATGGTTTTTTCATCGGTGCGTCACTGTTTGATCATGTCAAACCGGACATGAGCATCTACAGGGACGAGATTTTCGGCCCGGTGCTGGTGGTTCTGCGCGTGAAGTCGCTGGATGAGGCGATTGCATTGATCAATGCCAATCCCTATGCCAACGGCACGGCGGTGTTCACCCGCTCCGGTGGCGCTGCGCGCCGCTTCGAGCGCGAGATCGAAGTAGGGATGGTCGGCATCAACGTGCCGATCCCGGTGCCGATCGCCTATTACTCCTTCGGCGGCTGGCGCAATTCGCTGTTCGGCGACCAGCATGTGCATGGTCCCGAGGGCGTGCGTTTCTACACCCGCGGCAAGGTGGTGACCACGCGCTGGCCGGATGACAAGGCGGTGTCGGGTGGCTTCAACATGCCGACGCTGGGGTAACTGAGGATGGAGGATTGTGGAATGAGGATTGAGGGAAAGCGGGGGAATTGCCGCGCTGTGTCCATTGCGGCAGCCTTTCCTCAATCCACAATCCTCGCTCCTCAATCCTAGAATCATGTCAGCGCGCGCCAACATCATCGCCCGCATCCGCGCCGCACAGGGCAGGGCGGTTACGGTACGCACGGAAGAGCGCGATGCAGTGGCGCAATACATCGCGGCACATCCGCAGGGACCGCGGCCGCAGGTCGACGCCGACATCGAGGCGCGTTTTCGTGATCGGGCACTGAACCTGGCGACCACCATCGATGAAGTCAAAACGGTTGCGGAGATTCCCGCGGCCGTGGCGCGTTATCTGCGCGGCCTGAGCCTCGCGCCGTCAGCCGTGTGCTGGCCGGAGTTTGCCGCGCTGGACTGGGCCGGGCAGGGATTGAAGGTAGAAACCCGTCCTGCCTGCGGTGATGACCTGGTCGGCATCACCGGCGTTTTTTGTGCGCTTGCTGAAACCGGAACGCTGATGATGTGTTCGGGGCTGGAAACACCCCCCGCGGCCAGCCTGCTGCCGGAAACCCATATTGCAGTGGTGCCGCGCAGCCGCATCGTCACCGGCATGGAAGACGGCTGGGCCTTGTTACGCAGTGAGCGGGGCGCTCTGCCGCGGGCGGTGAATTTCATTTCCGGGCCGTCGCGTACGGCCGACATCGAACAAACGGTGACGCTGGGGGCGCACGGTCCGTACCGGGTGCACTTGCTGTTGTTGCACTGAGTCCTGCGAACCGTCTGATTCCGCAGGGATTTCAGTCAGCATTCTGTAAGTGTTTGCCCATTAAAACCGGCCTGCCACTGACCCGGATATCAGGCTTGATTTCGGCGGCTTCGGGCGCTAGGATGACCAGCACACAATATCGCCTTGCACATGGCGAAATCCGAGGATCTGCTGGTTCCGGTTGTTCCAATTTGTTGTTCGTTGGTGATTTCCCCATGTTGTAACGGGCGCGTGTAAATGAATTCAATCAATAACGCACTTGCGCGTACCCGTTGCGGTTTCGTGTCGTCATTGTGATCTGGAGGAGAAAAATGATTAAGAAACAGGAAGTTAAGCAAAAAGAAGCCAGCCCGACACGGCGCAAATTCCTGACCGGTGCTGCCGCTGCCACCACGGGTGCCGCCATTGCCGGTTTCCCGATGATTGCGAAGGCCCAGGCCGGACCGATCACCATGCGCTGGCAAAGTACCTGGCCGGCGA